>JBQCDS010000505.1:0-5756 GCA_051961035.1 Trinickia sp.
GGCCTTTATTGACGGCATAGCGCTCGGCGGTGCAGTTTTGCAGCATCTGCCACATCCAGCGCAATTGGAACTGCGTGCCGTCCAGACGGATTGCGAGAGGCGCGTGCTTCTGGAACATCCATTTGACTGCTTTGAGCGGGACACCGGGAGCCGCCCACGGCGAGGCATAGCCGGGCGAGATCTGGCCGGCGTTCGCGAAGCTGGTTTCGAGCGCCGGACCGGCTGCGCGATCGACGACCGTTACTTCATGGCCGGCCCGCGCCAGATAATACGCAGTTGTTACGCCGACGACGCCACTGCCCAAAACGACGACACGCATAGTTGCTCCCAAACACCGATCAGTCAGTTTATGTCGCTATACTATTGCGACAAAAGCAGTTTTTGTTCCTGAACTTTTTCGATTTTTGGTGCAAAACCATGAGAACGGAACGCCAGCCAATCCGCAAGCTCGACAAGCTCGACCGCAAGATTCTTGGGGTGCTGCAGCAAGACGGGCGCATCGCCATGAAGGATCTCGCCGAGCGCGTCGGGCTGACCGTGACGCCCTGCATCGAGCGCGTGAAGCGCATGGAGCGCGACCACGTCATCACCGGCTACTACGCGCGTGTGGATCCGGCGCAGCTTGGCGCGGCGCTGCTCGTGTTCGTCGAGATCACGCTCGGCAACAAGAGCGGCAACATGTTCGATCAGTTCCGGCGCGAGGTGAACAAGATTCCCGAGGTGCTCGAATGTCATCTCGTTTCCGGCGAGTTCGACTATCTCATCAAGGCGCGCATTGGCGAGATGGCCGACTACCGCAAGCTGCTCGGCGACATCCTGCTGCAATTGCCTGGCGCGGTGCAGTCCAAGAGTTACGTCGTCATGGAGGAGATCAAGGAGACGCTGAGGATTTCGGTGGGGGATTGATTGGCTTGGCGGCCGCGTCGCGCGGGTGTTGCGGTCATGCCCTGCTGGGATATTGCTGGACTTGCTCCGATGCGTGGGGATAGGGCAAGCGTCTGGTTTTTTGTCGTTTCACTTTAGATTCCATCCCTGATACGTACAGTTCGCGTTTTCGACTAAACGTGAGCCGTTTTTGTATCTGTCTTCGTATCCGTTCTTCGTATGTCGCGGCGATCGCACGGCTAAACGGCGTCGCATGTATGTGCTAGTCGCTTGCGTTTGCTACTCGGCGAATGCGTTCGCGGTCGCGCCGGGCGTTCCTTTGTCGGAAGGCGCGCCAGGCGCGCAAATTCAACGCTTGCAGCAACAGCAGGCGGAAGCGACGAAAGAGTTGAACCCGCGCCCGACAGTGCTATCGCCAACTGGCGGACGATCGCAGGGGGCTGGCATGGCGAGCCTGCCGGTCGACGACCCATGTTTTCCCATCAAAGAAGTCGTACTGGAAGACAACGCATTCGAATGGCTTGCAGGATTCCTACAGCCAGTCGTGGGCCAGTGCGTCGGCAAGCGTGCGCTCGAACGGATTCAGCGCGCCGCCAACGACGCGTTGATCGAGCGAGGCTATGTCACGTCGCGCGTCCTCGTACCCGCGCAGTCGTTGCAGGCCGGAAGGTTGGTGCTGCGCATCGTACCTGGTCGCATCGGCAGCGTTCGAGCTGAGAGGCCGGCCATCGGCTGGCTGAGGACGGCATTGCCAACCTCACCTGGGGCGTTGTTGAACCAGCGAGATCTCGACCAAGGGCTCGAGACCTTGCGCCGTTTGCAATCGCAATCTAATGCAACGTTCGACATCGCACCGGGGAGCCAGCCTGGCGATTCGGAACTCGTCCTGCATCCTGGAACGGGCAAGCGTTGGCACGCGATGTTCGGGATCGATAACGGAGGTTTGAATTCGACGGGTAAGACGTCGCTATCGGGATCGTTGACCTACGATTCGCCCTTTCATCTTTACGATCAGCTGCAAATCGCGGGCTCGACGAATGCGAACTTTGGCGCGCCGGGCGAAGGGAACCAGTCCGCGTTGGTGAACTACAGCGTGCCGATCGGCTATGCGATGTTCGCGGCGGGCGCGAGTCGGTCAAGGTACAAGCAATCGGTGCCGGGGTTCGACGGTCCCATTCTCTACAGCGGGGTTCAATCGCAGCTTCAAGCGACTCTTTCCGCAGTGATCTTTCGCAATGCCAGCGCACGCACCGAGGCTCGCGGCGCGCTTTATCACCGGATCAACCGCAACGCCTATGACGGCGTGGATTTACCCGCGCAAACGCGCGACGTGATCTCGTACGAGCTTGGTGTGTCTCATCGCCAATACATCGGCGGTATCGCGATAGACGGTGGGATTGCCTGGCGCGCGTCACTGCCCGGATTGTCGAAGACGCGGGGCATGGTTCTGGAAGAGCCGAACTTCAACGGCAAAACAGAAATAGCACTTGCCAATATCGGCGCGCAGGTTCCGTTCAAGGTGGGTGGACAGCCGTTCTCTTATCGATTCGAGTGGAATCGACAAGATGCGCGCACGGCGCTGACGCCTGCTGATTACTTCACGATCGGCACTCGTTATTCAGTGCGAGGCTTTAATCAGCAGATGACGCTAGCTGCGGAAAGCGGCTGGGCGATTTCCAACGAATTGGACTGGTATCTGCCCACGACGATCGGCACGCAATCCGCGTACGGCGGATTGGATGCGGGCCGGGTTCGAGGCCGCGCATCTGAGTATCTGACGGGGAAAACCCTGGTTGGCGCGGTGCTGGGTGTGAGAGGGCAAATCGCTCCGTCGAATTCCTTCGGCGCGACGACGAGCTACGACGTCTCGGTGGGCTGGCCCGTGCACAAACCGGCAGGGATAAGCGGTTCGCCGACATTCTTATTCCAAGTCATTTCCTTGTTTTAGTCGATGCATTCATCAAACGGCGCTGGGGCGCACGTGCCCCCGGTGGTTTTCTCAGTCACAAGTGGTACGAAAAGGCGATAAACATATGGAAAACAGCATTCGGCAGCGCATGTTCGTAAAGTCGGTTGTGGCAATAGCGGCAGTCTTTCCGGTATTCGGTCTCAGCGCTTGCGGAGGTGGAGCCGGCGGTGGCGACAGCGACGGTAAGGCCGGCTCGGTGACAGCAAACTCAGCTGTTATCGAGCCATCAACCGCGCGGATCAAGGTCGAAGGGCAGGCGACGCCACTGAACAGTGATCTTAAGACCGTGATGGTTCTGTCGCCGCCTGTTACCTGGAATGCAGATGGCACGCTGCCTAGCGACAGCGCTCGGTTCGCCGGTGAGCAGCCTACTGCCGCATTGAAGGCGCACGCGCCGGGCGCTTATACGACGTTGCCATGGGATGCACAGGTGCTCAGCTTGTCGAATGGCACGGTCACGGATATCGCCGGCAACGGGCACTTCGCTATCGGCCGTTGGACTGCGGGAAGCGATTCGACGGGTCGTTCATACAACGTCAATCAAGGTCGGGTATGGGCGCTCGGTGCACCGCTGCCCGATTTTCCGATCGTGGGCAACGGGCTGCGCTGTTAATTAATCGCTGCGACGCGGCCGACAGCGAGCGACGGTAACACGGCGCCCGGCGTGTTGACCGGTGCGACGGCCGTCGTGACGGAAGAGTTCAATTCGAAAGGCTATGTGGATTACCCGGCGGTTTTGACTCTGCAGTACTCCAATGGCAGCGATCTCGGTCAGACGTTCACCGACGACAGGGTGAAGCTCGGGTCGCTGACCTTCTCGAGACGGTCGCGATCCTCGCTGGCGACGACGTTCTTCGGGCCGAATATATCCAAGCCATATCTCGTCGTGTCGTACGGCGTTCACTCGCCAACCGTTGGGCTGATCAACGGTATCGCCGTGCTCGGCTGCGCCGAATGATCGCTTCGGAGGACCGAGTGATGCGTCGACGCTCGGTGCGCTCTTTTTCTTGTTGATTTGCCGAAGAAAACGAACCATGAATTTCGGAATTTATCGATTGGTGTTAAGCGCTTCGCGCGGCATCTTGATGCCGGTCAGTGAAAATGTATCGTCACGTTCGAGCGGCAAGCGGTCACCCATCGGAAGCGCTGGTTCATCGGCATCGCGTAAATCCGGAATATCGCTGTGGCTGCCCGCGCGCGCGAGCGCATTCGCCGCGCTGTGTGCGTTCGGAATGCAACCTATCGTCGCCGAGGCGCAAGCCACGCTGCCGATGACACCCGATAGGAGCGGCTCGAATCATCCCGTGGTCGGCGTTTCGGCGTCGGGCGTACCGTTGGTCAACATTGTGGCGCCCAACCAAAGCGGCGTATCGCTGAACAACTTCACGCATTACAACGTCGGCACGAAAGGAGCCGTAATCGTCAATACGCCCAGGAGCGTGCAAACGCAGATCGCGGGATGGGTGCAGGGCAATCCATTGATGGGGAATTCGCACGCGCGATTGATCATCAACCAGGTCACGTCGGGCAACCCGACGCGACTGCTCGGCATGACTGAAATCGCCGGCAATCGCGCCAATCTAGTTATCGCCAATCCCGCCGGGATTACTTGCGCGGGATGCGGATTCATCAATGTCCCGCGCGTTTCGTTAGCGACAGCGCGGCCAGCCTTCAATGCAGACGGCTCGCTTGCAGGATTCGATGTCACTCGCGGCCACCTCGGTGTTGCGGGTGCTGGGCTCGACGCACGTGGCAGCGCCATCGATCTGATCGCGCGTGCAATGAGCATCAATGCGCAGGTGTGGGCAGAATCTATCCACGCGACGGCAGGCGCGAACCAAGTCGGCTATGCCACTGGCACGGCAACATCGCAATTGGGCGAAGGAGAGAAGCCGGGCATAGCGATCGATGTACACGCACTGGGTGGGATGTATGCCAATAGTGTCCGTCTCGTCGGCACGGAGGCAGGCGTTGGCGTGCGTAACTCGGGTGGGGTTAGTTCGCTGACGGGCAATATCGAACTATCGGCGAACGGGGACATCACCATCGAGCCGGCCGGGCGCATTCAGTCTGCGGGCGAGTTGAGCGTCGGCGCGCCTAACCTGACGAACAAGGGCGCGATAGTAGGTTCTCGAGCAGTTCACCTCGAAGCGGAAGCAATGCTCCAGAATGATGGCGTCATCGGGGCGTTATCCAACGCCGATCTCACGAGTCGCGATCTGATCAACCGTGGCGACGTCATTGCGGGCGTGAGCGCTATCGGTGCACCCGCAGGCCCCGGAAGCGTAACGCTCACGGGTATCAATGTGTCGAGTAGCGGCATGCTGGCGGCGGGCGATAACGTCAATGTAACGGGAATGACGGTGTCGCTTGACCGAGGCGCCTTGTATGCGGCAAGCGCACTTAATGTGAAAGGCGATCGATCACTGACAACGCGCGAAGCGACGGCAGTCGCATCCAATACGACGCTCCGTTCCAACGGCACATTCATCAATGACCGTGGCTCCTTCGATACGTTTTCAGATACGAAAATCGATGCGCGCTCGGTGTCGAACCGAGGCGGCGGCTTGAGCAGTCACGCGCTGACCATGACGGCTAACGGCGTAGACAACACCGGCGGCACTCTGATCGCTCGCGGGCGCGCACAGATCCTAGCGACGAGCCTGACGAACGAGGGGGGCGGGATTGGCGCCGATGATCATCTATCGATCGAGTTATCACGTGATGTATCGAATCGTCAAGGCTTGATCGCTGCCGGTAACAGGCTCGCTCTTTCGGCGGGATCGCTTACGAGCAATACGTCCGGCCGGATCGGCTCATTCGCCGGAGACGCCTCGCTCAACTTCCAGCAGGATGCACACACTGAGGGCGGGCTTGTGATAGCGGCCGGCAATCTGGATCT
>JBQCDS010000506.1:0-2030 GCA_051961035.1 Trinickia sp.
TTCGGCATGTGCTCACGCGGGAATTCCACGTCGATCACCGCGCCGATGCACTGTACGATCTTGCCTTCTACCAAAGCAGTAGTACTCATCGCTTTTCCTTTAGATACTCAATTCTTCACTCGCGCAACCGGCGCTTGGGACGGATCAACCTTAAGCCGCGTTACACAGCGGCGGCGCCGCCCACGATTTCCGACAGTTCCTTCGTGATCGCGGCCTGGCGGCTCTTGTTGTAGACGAGCTGCAACTCGCTGATCACCGTCTTCGCGTTATCCGACGCGGCCTTCATCGCGACCATGCGTGCCGATTGCTCGGACGCCATGTTTTCCGCGACGGCCTGGTACACCAGCGCTTCGACGTAGCGAACGAGCAGCTCGTCGACGACGGCTTGCGCGTCGGGTTCGTAGATGTAGTCCCACGCCGATTTCGGCGTCGTCTCGTCCGTCTCGAAGTGTTCGGCCGACAGCGGCAGCAACTGCTCGATCACGGGCTCTTGCTTCATCGTATTGACGAAGCGCGTGTACGCGAGATACACGGCCGAGACCTTGCCTTCCGAGTACAAATCGAGCTGCACCTTCACCGCGCCGATCAGCTTTTCGAGGTGCGGCGTATCGCCGAGCTGAACGACCTGCGAGACGACCTTTGCGCCGACGCGATTCAAAAAGCCGAGGCCCTTGCCGCCGATCGCCGTGGCTTCGATGGTGTGACCTTTGTCCTCGAGCTCCTTGAACTTGCTCACGCTCGCGCGCAACACGTTCGTGTTCATGCCGCCGCACAGACCTTTATCGGTCGTCACGAGGATGATGCCAGCCGCCTTCGCACCTTCGTTCGACACCATGAACGGATGACGATACTCGGGGTTCGCGCGGCTCATGTGCGCAGCGATGTCACGCACTTTGTCGGCGTACGGACGAGCAGAGCGCATGCGCTCTTGCGCGCGGCGCATCTTCGATGCGGCCACCATCTCCATCGCCTTGGTGATCTTGCGCGTGTTTTGCACGCTCTTGATCTTGCCGCGAATTTCCTTCATTCCAGCCATTGCTTGCTCCTTTGCACGCCTGAATTAGCGCTTGAGCGCTTACTCAGGTGCCATGCACAGCTGATCGAAGCGGCGCGCGCGTCGTTGAAACAGTTTCGTCAAAACGACCCGCACGCCGCTTCAAGGTCCTTATGCCGCGATCAATAAGCACCCGACTTCTTGAAGTCCTTCAGAGCGGCGTGCAGCGCTGCTTCGTCGTCCTTCGACAAGTCCTTCGTGTCTTCGATGCGCTTGACCAAGTCGGCATGGCTCGTCTTCAGGAATTCGCGCGCACCCTTTTCGAACGACAGCACATCCTTGACTTCCAGATCGTCGAGATAGCCGTTGTTCGCCGCGAACAGCGACAGGGCCAACTCCCACACCTGCAGCGGCTGATACTGCGGCTGCTTCAAGAGCTCCGTCACGCGGCGGCCGCGCTCGAGCTGCTTGCGCGTGGCTTCGTCGAGATCCGACGCGAACTGCGCGAATGCGGCCAGCTCGCGATACTGCGCCAAGTCGGTACGGATACCGCCCGAGAGCTTCTTGACGATCTTCGTTTGAGCCGCGCCACCGACGCGCGACACCGACACGCCCGCGTTGATCGCGGGACGGATACCGGCGTTGAACAAGTCGGTTTCGAGGAAGATCTGGCCATCCGTGATCGAGATGACGTTCGTCGGAACGAACGCCGTCACGTCGCCGGCTTGCGTCTCGATCACGGGCAGCGCCGTGAGCGAACCGCTCTTGCCCTTGACTTCGCCGTTCGTGAATTTCTCAACGTACTCTTCCGAGACGCGCGCGGCACGCTCGAGCAGACGCGAGTGCAGATAGAAGACGTCGCCAGGGTAAGCTTCGCGGCCCGGCGGACGGCGCAGCAGCAGCGAGATTTGGCGATACGCCCAAGCTTGCTTGGTCAAATCGTCATAGATGATGAGGGCGTCTTGACCGCGATCGCGGAAGTACTCGCCCATCGTGCAGCCCGCGTACGGCGCGAGGTACTGCATCGCCGCCGATT
>JBQCDS010000507.1:0-4056 GCA_051961035.1 Trinickia sp.
CGGCCTTTCGAACTGGCTATCTGGACTTTTACCGATCTCTCCGAGGACGGGAAGCAGACTGATGTCGCGAGCACATTGACGGAGCGCGAGCGCGACGTCGCCGCGTTTCTCGTGCACGGCCTGACGAGCAAGGAGATCGGCAAGGAGCTGAATATCAGCCCGCGCACGGTCGACATTCATCGCGCGAGCCTATTGCGCAAATATGAAGTACGGGCGACATCCGATCTCATCGCTCGCCTCGTTGCATAAAACCCGCGACAGAAGGCTTAGCGCGACTGCAGCTTGAATCCTTCGCCGCCAATACCTGCCCGGTCCACCGCCGAAATGCGGTTGCGTCCATGTTCCTTGGCCTGATAGAGCTGCGCGTCCGTCAGATTGATGAACGCCGTGAAGTCAATGCCTTCCTTCGGCACAACCGTGCCCACGCCGAAGCTCGCCGTGACGCGTTGATCATGTGGCGAGCGCAGATGCGGGATGGCTTCAGCCGCGATCAAACTGCGACAACGCTCCGCTACGCGCACGGCCTCATCGGCGTTTGCTTGCGCGAGCACGAGCACGAATTCCTCGCCACCAAAACGGCAAAGAAACGCGTCCGGCCCGGCAGCCTCGCCGAGCACCCGCGCGATGCGCTTTAGGCATTCGTCGCCCTGCAGGTGGCCATAATAATCGTTGTACGACTTGAAAAAGTCGATGTCGATCATGATGAGCGAAAGCGGCTTGGCCAATGCCCTCGCGCTCGCCCATTCGCGCGCGATGACCGCATCGAACATGCGACGGTTGCCCACACCCGTCAAACTGTCGGACAGCGACAGGCGTTCCAGTTCGCGCTGGAGCGCCGCTAGCCGTTCCTCCGTGCGCTTGCGCTCGCTGATGTCGAACATGAACCCGATCAGCGCCTCAACGTCGCCATTGTCTTTGCGCACGACGTGGACGACGTCGCGAATCCACACGTAGCCGCCATCGGCCGTCAGCGCACGATAGTCCGCTTCGTGATCGGTGCCCGCCTGCGACTGCGCGACGCAAAAATTGACCACGGACTCGCGGTCGTCGGGATGCATGCGCGCGGCCCAGTCCTCGACCGTTTTCCAGGTGGACGGCGCGTAGCCAAGCAGCGCCTCGATCTGCGGGCCGATATACGCGAACTGCATCGTCGCCCAGTCAATCTTCCACGGGATCGCCCGGGTAGATTCAAGGAGCGTGCGATAAACGGCGGCGTTGTCCTCGCCGAGCACGGGCCCAGGCGGTGCAAGGCTGTCCTGGTGGCGTAGGAATGCGGCCTGCAGTGAACTGCAGGTTAAATCTTTGTCTTCGTGGCTCATCGTAATCGTCCAATAACGCTTAACGGGTTATCGGCCGATAGCAGGAGCGCCTTGAATGTTGCGCGGAAGGTAGATCGTCGAGAAACGGGCCGGCAACGCTCATGACACCGCGGTCACGGCCAAGAAGGGCGAACGAACGATTACGCTTCTAACCGTTGCGCCTTGCGTCGCCACTCCCCGGGCGTCACTGCCATGCGTTGTGTAAAGGCTTTTCGAAACGCCGCGATCGATTGATACCCCACGAGCTCTGCCACGCTTTCAGTGCTAACCGCCGGGTCTTTGAGCGCGTTTGCTGCAATGCTCATCCTGATGTCCGCCAGCAGTTCACTGGCAGAACGTCCGAGCGCCGCTTCGAAATGCCGCATGAAAGTAGCGCGCGACATGTTACAGATCTGGGCCAGCATCGGAATCGTCCATTGTTTGGCCGGGTTCTGTAACATCGCCGTCATTGCCGGAAAGAGCCGCGGATGCCCGGCCAGGGCCAGAAGTCCAGCGGGCGCCTGCAACGATTCGCTAGCGACGCGCAACGCCAAAGTGAGAAGCGCCGACGCGAGCGCATTGAGCATCGCGAATCCGCCCAGCCTCGATTCCAGCGATTCGCGCCTCATCAACTGGACAAGGCCCGTCAACGCATCGATGGATGTCGATGCGTTTCCATCAGCGCCTGCCGCGCCCGATCGCACGATCAGCGTGGCCGGCAAATATTGATTGATGATCCGGTTGTGCGGCGCTTCAACGATGAAGCGTCCGCAAAGCATATCGAGCCGCTCGCCCGAGCCGGCATTTTCGCTGATCATGAAATTAGCCGCTTCTCGCATACGCGCCGGCGACGGTGCATCCCCGCTGCCGTCATGCAGCACGTGTGCGGAGCCACGCGGCAATAGGACGATATCGCCGGGGCCGAGTGGTTGCGAAGCACGCTCGCTCTGGTTTTCGAACGTCGCCGTCCCGCTGAGCACGACATGGAACGGAATCTCGCGTTCCGCGGCTTGCGCGTATGAATTGCGCCACGGCGCGCCGTACGCACAGCGGATTTCAACTTCCCCCGTCACGGTGAGGATCCCGAGCAACTGACTAAGCCAATCCATGATTTTTCGCGCGTCCGATCGATTTGATACTTTTGCGCATCTTATTGCGCATGTTGAGTCTCTACAAGCTCATTGCATCCACCTAAAGTGACGACTCCACTTCAACGTTTTAACAAGGAGCCTCACGATGAGCCGCATCTCCATTCCCGACACCCAGTCCGCAACGGGCGCGACCGCCGAAGTCTACGCACAGGTCAAGAAAGTTGCGGGCGGGGCCATCCCCAACCTGTTTGCGACGCTTGGCCACCTTGCTCCAGCGTCGTTGTCCGCCGTCCTCAACGCAGAGCACGCGTTGGCCGCGGGTACCCTCAGCAAGCGGGACCTAGAAACGATCAAGGTGCTGGTCAGCGAACTGACGGGCTGTGATTACTGTGTGGCCGCGCACGCGATGCTCGGCAAGATGGCGGGGCTCACCGCGGACACGATCGACTTTATCCGGGCAGGCGAGCCGACCGGTGATGCGAAGCGCGATGCGCTCGTCGCCTTCGTTCGCAAGCTGCATTCGACCCGCGGCACCCTCTCGCAGGCCGACTTCGACGCAATCCGTGCCGCGCGATACACGGAGACGCAGTTGGCGGAGATTTCATTGGCGATCGGGCTGACCATCTTCACGAACACATTCAACCGGATCAACGACACGACCGTCGATTTTCCCCCCGTGAAGTAACGAGCAAATCGGGGCGAGCGTGACCGTTCGCCCCGACACGCCCATCGCCACCCATAAGGCAGCCGCGTCGTTTTGTCGGAGAATGCGACGAACGAAGCGGCACGTCTGCACGTTCGGATAGTCGATGGCATGTATCGACGACCGAATCGTCCGCTGCCGCAAACAAATCTCACATGAAGGGGGCGCAGTATGGATCGATTGGCCACTATGGAAGTTTTCATCAGCGTCGCCGAGGCGGGTTCTTTCTCGGCCGCCGCGAAGCGGATGGATGTCGGCCAGCCGGCCATTTCCAAAGCCGTTGCGCAGCTCGAGGCGCGCCTGGGTGCGCGGCTTGTCCTGCGTTCGACGCGTGGCCTGTCGATGACCGACGCGGGCCAGCGGTTTTACGAGCACGCGAAACTCGCGCTCAAAGAGGCCGACGAGGCCGAACAAGCCGTCCGTCACGCATCCGATAGCCTGTCGGGCAAGCTGCGCGTAAGCGCGGCCGTGACATTCTCGTGTCTTCATGTACTGCCTTCGCTGAACGCGTTCCTGAGCCGGCATCCGAAGCTGGAAGTCGACCTTGTTCTGGATGATCGCAACATCGATCTGCTCGAGGAAGGTATGGATGTCGCCTTGCGAATGGGTGCATTGGCGGATTCGGCCATGACCGCGCGGCGCATCGGGCAAAGCCCGCGGTTGGTAGTCGCTACGCCGACCTACTTCTCGCAGGCCGGCATCCCGGTCACACCCGCCGATCTGCGACATCATCAAGCGATCGTTTATTCGCAGCGCGGCGGCGGCGAGACATGGACGTTCAAGCAGGACAGTACCAGCGTGGACGTGACGGTCTCGGGACGCGTTCGCGTGAGCGCGGCTGAAGGCATCCGAACAGCGGTTCTCGGCTCGATGGGGCTCGCCGTTGCTTCGCGCTGGATGTTTTCTCGTGAACTGGCTTCGGGCGAGGTTCAGGCCGTGTTGAACGATTGGGCCTTGCCGCCCG
>JBQCDS010000508.1:0-6669 GCA_051961035.1 Trinickia sp.
GGTCGCTGGTCCTCGCGCAGGCGGGCTTCGTGTCATCTGGACGCCGTACGTCGGGGAGCGCTCAGCCCCGCGTCGATCGGATTTTCCCGCTCCCGCTCAACGCCTATGTCTGCCGTTTCGTTCGAACGCAAGATCATCTCCCGAGAAGCCCTGGCCGCACGGCGCGATACCCTCGTCGCGCCCGTCGTTTTCACGAACGGCGTATTCGACATTCTGCATCGCGGCCATGTCACCTACCTCGCACGGGCGAAAGCCCTAGGCGCTTGTCTCATCGTCGGTGTCAACAGCGATGCCTCCGTGCGCATGCTCGGCAAGGGCGACGATCGGCCGATCAATCGCGAGGACGATCGGATGGCGCTGCTCGCCTCGCTCGAGAGCGTCGATTGGGTGGTCCCGTTCGGCGAGCAAACGCCTGTCGAACTGATTCGCGCGCTGCGTCCGGATGTGCTCGTCAAAGGCGGCGATTACGACATGGACACGCTGCCGGAATCGGCCCTCGTGCGCGGATGGGGCGGGCGCTCGCTCGCGATCGCGTTCGAGCACGAGCGTTCGACGACAGCGCTGCTCGAGAAGGTGCGCGCGCAAAGCGCCGGCGGCTAACCGCCGAGCGGCGCGGCTGCGATGGTGGGCAAAGGATCGGGTAGCCCGACAATGGCCTGCTCGGCCGATTGGGCCTCCGAGATCGGTCGAGTCTTGAGCCATTCAGGATGAACTTGGCGCTCGAAGTGATGCGTCTCGCGGGACCCGGCCGCCGGCAGCGGCCCGAATAAGCCGCTCGCGAGGGCGAACGCGATCAAATTGGCGACAACCAAAATGGCGATTAGCCAGCGCAGCATCGTCACGTCTCCTTATCGTTCATAGTCCTCTAGCTGCCGCCTCGTCTTCGGCCGCGATCAGCGCGAGTCCCGATAGCACGAGCGTATCGTGCCGCGTGTGCGGCACCTGTAGGGCGCCCGCCACCTCTCCCGCCGCGCCGCCGCCCACGACGAGCCGTACCGGAGCGTCCCAGGCGCGGCTGAGTTCGCGCCACGCGCGCTCGATGAGGCCAGCCTGCGCGAGCAGCGCCCCGGCTGTGATCGCATGATGCGTATCGTTCGCGAACCAGTGCCGTGCAAGCGCGTCGCCCGCGAGCGAGCGCACCGAATCGAGCGCAAGCGTGGGCAATTGAGCGGTGTGCTCGCCGAGCGAGCGCATCATCAGCGACCATCCCGGCGCGATCATTCCGCCGACGAAGCGGCCGTCGGCGGTCAGCGCTTCGAGTGTCGTCGCGGTGCCGAGCGTCGCGATCATGAGCGCCTCGTCCGGGAATGCCGCGCGCGCGCCGATGAGGCCGGCCCATCGATCGCTGCCGAGCCGCTCGGGCGTGCCATAGCCGTTGACCACCCCGCACTGCCGCTCCCGTGCGCGAACGACTGTGCGCGGCAGGGCCGGCCAGCGCGCGTCGAGCAGCGCCGCAATCCGCCGGCCGACGGCTTCACCGGCGACATTCGACACCCAGGCGCCGCCCGGTGCGGGCAGGTCGTCCCATTCGACGGGGGCGACGGCCGTTGCCGAGATACCGTCCGCCGTGTGAACGACGGGCGCATCGATCGAGGCCGGCGCGTCCTGCTCGGTACGAGCGGCGTCCGGTGCGTGCGTGAACGCGCCGCTGCGCAGGAAGGCGCCTCGCTCATCGGCGAGCGCCCATTTCACACGGCTGTTGCCGGCGTCGATCAGCAACGACGGCGCGCGGCCGCTCATGGCGCCTCGCCGACGAGCCGCAGTGAAACGTCGCCTGTCGCAATCGCCTGCGTGCCGTTGTCGGTCGATAGCAGCAGTTGTCCCGAGCCATCGACGCCCGTCGCAACGCCGCGCGCGAGCTCGACGCCCTTTTCGATGAGAAGAACCTCGCGATTCGCGTACGCGTGGTAGGCGTTCCACCGGTCGACATACGCTGCGAACCCGAGCGCGCCGAAGCGCTCGATCATCTCGGTCAGCCCTTTGACGGCAACGGCCAGCGTATCGGTCAAGTTTGCGTTCGGCAGCGCCTGCGATAGGGCGGCGGGCGGTGTCGCGCGTGCCTGCGCGGGGAGGGTCGCGGCGGTTGCTTGGAGTTCGGCTTCCAGCGCCTCGTCGCGGCGCACATTGATGCCGACGCCGATCACGACGGCACTGGCGCTCGCGCTGCTCCAGGCCGTCTCGATCAGAATGCCGGCGAGCTTACGGCCATCGAGCAGGACGTCGTTCGGCCATTTGAGCGCGAACCGCGCACGTTCGCTCGGGCACAGGCGGGCTAGGGCCTCGACGACGGCCACCCCCGTCGCCAAACTGAGCCCGGCGAGCCCCGGGAGCGGACGCGGCAGCACGCACGCCAGCGAGAACGTCAGCGCGTGTCCCGGTGTCGTCTGCCAACTGCGGCCTTGCCGGCCACGTCCCGCCGTTTGTCGATAGGCGGCCCGCACGGCATGCACGCCGAACGCGATGCGCTCGCGCGGCAGCGCCTTCATGCGCGCCATGAGGTCCGTATTGGTGGAAGCCGTTTCGTCGACGATTTCGAGCGCTTCGGACGGAATGGCGCTTGCGCCGCCCGCGCGTGCGCGGTCGCGGTCGATGCGCCAGTCGTCGGCGCCGCGGCTCGGCGCGGAGCCGGGCCCCGGGGGCGGAAAAAGGGTATCGGTCATGGGCTGTATTGTAGTGGGGCCGGCGCGACGCGGCGCGCCAAACGTGCGCTACGACGGCTAGGGCTAGGGCCAAGGCGAAACAACCGCCGACCACCCGAGGCCGTGCCCGCATTCAGCCCGGCTACAATGGCCGCAGTTCAGTTCATCTCGCGGGACGCTCCTTCCTTGGACTTCGACACCCCGCCGGGCTTGCGCATCGAGAGCAGCAGCCTGGGTCCGCTCGTCAAGCTGTCCGGACAATGGACGGCGCTTGCGCTCGCTCGCGACCGCGCCCGCACCGGCGCCCGCTCGCGGCTGGCCTCGCTTGCGCGCGAGGCGCCCGCTCAGTGGGACTTATCGGCCGTCGAGCGGATGGATCACGTCGGCGGGCAAGCGCTGTGGCGAGTGTGGGGCCGCAAGATGCCGGAGCGCGTCGCGTTGACGGACACGCAGCGCGACATCTTCGCGCGCATCGCCCTGCTCGAAGCGCAGCGCGAGAGCCCGGAGCGCATCAAGCGCGTCGGCTTCGTCACGGCGCTCGGCCGCCATGTGCTGGGCTTCGCGGATCACGCATACGGCGGATTGGCGATGTTCGGCCGCTTCACGCTCGACCTACTGACGGTGCTGCGCCGCCCGGCACGCGCGCCGTGGCTGGAAATTTCAGCGAACGTATACAGCGCCGGAGCGAAGGCCCTGCCGATCACGGCGCTCGTCGCGTTTTTGATCGGCATCGTCCTCAGCTATCTGTCGGCGCAGCAGCTCAGGCTGTTCGGCGCCAATCAGTTCATCGTCAACATTCTTGGGCTGGCCGTGATCCGCGAACTGGGCCCGGTGCTGGCGGCGATTCTCGTGGCCGGCCGCTCGGGCTCGGCGATCACGGCGCAAATCGGCGTCATGCGCGTCACGGAGGAACTCGATGCAATGCTCGTCATGGGCATTCCGCATGGCCTGCGTCTCGTGTTGCCGCGCGTGATCGCGCTCTGCGTGGCCATGCCGCTGCTCGTGATATGGACCAACATCGTCGCGCTGATCGGCGGTGCATTGGCGGCGCACATCGTGCTCGGCGTCGATATCCTCTTTTTCATTCGCGCGCTGCCGAGCGTCGTACCGATGGCCAATCTATGGATCGGACTCGGCAAAGGCGTCGCCTTCGGGATGCTGATCGCGCTCACGGCTTGCCACTTCGGCCTTCGCATCAAGCCGAACTCGCAAAGCCTCGGAAGGGGCACGACCTCGTCGGTGGTGACGTCGATCACCGTCGTTATCCTTGCCGACGCGATCTTCGCGATCGTCTTCCAGAACGTCGGGTTATGACCGCCCCCTTGTCCGCCGCCGTGCGCAACCGCCCGCCGCCCGCGATCGCCGAACGGGTGGTCGAGGTGCGGGATTTGACCAAGCGCTATGGCGCCACGGTCGTGCACGAGCATTTGAACTTCGACGTGCGGCGCGGGGAAATCGTGTCGATCGTCGGCGGATCCGGCTCGGGCAAGACCACGCTGGTCCGCCAGATTCTCGGGCTGGAAGCGCCGACGTCCGGCACGATCGAAGTGTTCGGACGCGATACCTCGACCATCGACGAAGGCACGGCGCGCGTCATGCGCAGCCGCGTCGGCATGCTGTTCCAGCAAGGCGCGCTGTTTTCGTCGATGTCGGTGTTCGACAACGTCGCTCAGCCGATCCGCGAGCTCGGCCGCGTGCCGGCGCCGCTACTGAACGACATCGTCATGCTCAAGCTCGAGATGGTCGGGCTACCTTGCAAACATGCGTCGAAGATGCCGGCCGCGCTCTCGGGCGGGATGATCAAGCGCGTGGGCATCGCACGCGCGCTCGCGCTCGAACCGGAATGGCTGTTTCTCGACGAACCCACGGCCGGGCTCGACCCAAAGGCGTCGGAGGATTTCGTCGAGTTGATTGCGACATTGCATCGGGCGCTCGGTCTGACCGTCGTCATGGTGACGCACGATCTTGATACGATGACATCGCTTTCGACGCGCGTGGCCGTTATCGCGGAGCGCCGCGTGCTCGTCGCCGCGCCGATCGAGGACGCGGCCGCCGTCGATCATCCGTTCATCCGCGAGTTCTTTCTGGGGCGACGCGGCCGGCGCGCGTTGCAGGCGCTGCCGCCCGAGCGCCGTGCCAAGCTGCCGCCGGCCGCGCTGGAATCCGCATCGGCCGAGGTGCCGCTATGAGGCGATCGGGCGGTGACGCGCCGGTTTACTGAGGCAGTCGCGCACAAACGGGACGAAAGCGAATGGAAAACGAATCGCATGCGTTTTGGGCTGGACTCTTCACGATCGCGCTTGGGATCGCGATCGCACTGGCCGTGTTCTGGTTCAACCTCGATCGCACGGTGCGCGTGCCGTACGATCTGATCTCGCACACGAACGTGACAGGCCTGTCCAGCGACGCCGACGTGCGCTATCGCGGCCTGGCAGTAGGCAAGGTGCAGTCGATCCGTTTCGATCGCGCGCACCCAGGCACCATCATCATTCGGATCCTCGTCGATGAGCGCGCGCCGATCACGCGCTCGACATTCGGCAGCCTAGGCCTGCAAGGGGTGACCGGCATCGCCTTCGTGCAGTTGGACGACACGGGAGCCGATCTCGCCCCGGTGCCAAGCTCGCCAGCCCATGTCGCCCAGTTGCCCATGCGACCGGGCTTGCTCGATCAATTGCAGCAGCGCGGCGATGCGCTGCTGAGCGAATTGCAAAGCGTGGCTGTCCGTGCCGATGCGATGCTCTCCGACCGGACGCGCACGCAGTTGATGGCGACGGCGGTCAGCTTGCAGCGGGCGGCCGATGCGGTGACCGTACTCGCGCAGGCAGCGAAGCCGGCGGCGGCGCGACTGCCGGGCACGATGAACGAGCTCACGCGTGCCCTGGCGTCGACGAACGCGCTCGTCACGTCGCTGTCGGCATCGAACGGGCCGCTCGTCTCGAACTTGAACAAAATCGGTTCGGCGGCCGATCGTGCGGGCGGGGCGCTAGCGACAATGAATGCGTCGCTGGAGGAGATGTCGTCGCGGCTGGACTACGAGACACTGCCGCGCGTGGACGCGCTCGCGACCGACATCGGCGGCGCGGCGCGTGCACTCGATCGCGCGGCGGCCACGTTCAGCACGAGCCCGCGCAGCCTCTTGTTCGGCGTGGGGCGAGCGCAGTCCGGCCCGGGCGAGCCTGGCTTCGCGTGGCCGCCTGCGCCCGCACCGGCCGGCGTACAGCATTGAGTTGAAAGGAAGCGTAAGGAATGGGACGTTCATCGGATCGAAAAACCGCGCGCATTGCGTTCTCGCGCGTCTTGTCGGCGGCGGCGTGCGCGTTGGCCGTAGCCGGTCCGATCGGGGCACTCGGCGGCTGCGCGCTCGGCACGCCGGCCGCGATCGCCAACATTCGCTACGATCTCGGCCCCCGGCCGAGCCAGGCACACCCGGCCCCGCTACCGACGCTGCGCTTGTTCGCCGTGCGCGCGCCGGCCGCGCTCGATACCGACGACATCCTGTACCGCATGAACTACGCGGACCCGCATCGCACGTCGGCCTACGCGTACAGCCATTGGACGATGCGGCCCGCGCAGCTGTTGACCGAGCGCGTACGAGGTGCGCTGGCCGCGCACGGCGCGGTGCTCGGCGGCGGCCAGGCCGTGAGCGCGCCGCTTCTTACGATCGATCTCGAGCAGTTCGAGCAGGTGTTCGACAGCGAGAGCGAGAGCCAGGGCGTGCTGATGGCGCGCGCGACGCTCACGCGCGATGGCACCTTGATCGCGCAACAGACGTTCGAGGCGCGCGCCCCGGCCCGCATGCCGAATGCCGCGGGGGGCGTGCAAGCGCTTGCGGCCGCCAGCGACCAATTCGTGGCGCAACTCGTGACCTGGCTCGGCATGCAGGCGAGCGCCGCCACGCAGTGAGCGTACGGCAGGCGACCGCGGGGCACGGCGGCAATGCCTTTCGCCACTAGAGGCGCCAGCGGCCACGTGCAACGCTCGTTATAATCGGCCGACTTTCTCACGCACTCATCCCGGGTGCCGACGCAAG
>JBQCDS010000509.1:0-6251 GCA_051961035.1 Trinickia sp.
TGTCGCCGATAGCGTTGCCTGTGCCGAGGCCATCGTCGCTTTCGGCCAGGAACAGAATGAACGTTTCGAGGTGTGGATCGAGGTCGACGTGGACGGCCACCGTTCCGGAATCGAGCCTGACGACGACACCCTCCTCACCGTCGCAACGACGCTCACGAGCGGCGGCATGCATCTGGGCGGCGTGTTGGCTCATGCGGGCTCCAGCTACGACTACGACACCCACGACGATCTCGTCCGTATTGCCGAGCAGGAACGGTCGCGCTGCGTGCGCGCCGCGGAACGCATTCGTGCGGCGGGGCTGCCGTGCGACGTCGTCAGTATCGGATCGACGCCGACTGCGCTGGCCGCCGAGCATCTCGAAGGCGTGACGGAAGTTCGCGCCGGTGTCTATGTCATGTTCGATCTCGTCATGCATAACGTGGGGGTGAACGACACGTCCGAGATTGCATTGAGCGTATTGACTACCGTGATCGGCCATCAGCGCGAAAAAGGCTGGGCCATCGTCGACGCGGGCTGGATGGCGATGAGCCGTGATCGTGGGACGCAGCGTCAGAAGCGGGACTTCGGCTATGGACTCGTTTGCCTCGAAAACGGCGAGGTGCTGAGCGAGTACTTGATGAGCGGAGCGAACCAAGAGCATGGCATCGTCTCCCGATCGGGCACCCCGGATCGCGAGATCGAGCAGCGGTTTCCGATCGGGACGCGTCTTCGCATCTTGCCGAACCACGCGTGCGCCACGGGCGCGCAACATCCCGCCTATCAGGCCGTCAGCGCGGACGGAAGTGTCGAAACCTGGCCGCGCTTCTATGGCTGGTGAAGCGCGCCAAGGCCGGAAACGCGGGGCGATCGCCATTCGCAGCGTCATACCGGACGATAAATCGCGTAGACCTTTGCGACCTGTTCGCGACTTTCCCAACTGCACCGCGCACCTTGCTCGACGAGGAAAATGTCTCCGCGCGAAAACGTCGCGGTGCGTCCCGTTTCGTCCACGAACGTCACGCTGCCTTCGAGCAGATGCATGAGTTCATAATGCGGGTAGCGCATCGCGACCCGATGATAGGGCGTCGAATCCCACGTGCCGCACGTGAATTGCCCATCGGGAGATCGATAGTCCGTCTGATTGCGACATTGCGGCGTGGGCGTGAGAAGCAGTTCCGCCAGCGGAGCGCCCGACGGTGCGAGTTGCGGGGCGCCGTCGATCGGCACGATGGCGCCGTCTGTACCTTGGCTGCCAAGATAGCGCATGAAGATGATCGATACAGGCGCTTGTGTCGCCCACGAAAAGCTAGCGCCGAGAGGGATGACGGCGCTGCTTCCGGCGCTCAGCGTCAGCGTGCGCTCGCCCTGCGTGAATGCAATCGCGCCTTCGGCAACGACGACGAACTCGTCTGCCGGTTGAGACGAGACGGCGCCGCTGCCTTGCCCGAGCGTGATGACGCCGGCAGTGACAGGGCCCGCCGGGAAATCTAAAAAGCGGCGACAGGACTGGAACGAATCATCGCTCGCTGTTGCAGCAAGCGTGACGCCCTGGCTCGCCTCCGACGCGAACGCTTTCAGGTCGATGAAAGACCGTGGGCGGCTGGAAAGCGCGGCGAGTCGCTGCAGCTCCGATATGTCGGGGCTAGATAGGTGTTGCGCATCTTTCATGTTGTGTCCTCCTGATTGCCTGCCGCGATGGGGTGACGGATGGCCTATTCCAACCCGCCCTGACAGAGATATTTGATCGACAGATAGTCGTCGAGTCCGTATTTCGAGCCTTCGCGGCCGTAGCCCGATTCCTTCACGCCGCCGAACGGCGCCGCTTCCGAAGCCAGCGCGCCCTCGTTGATGCCGACGATCCCCGCCTCGAGCGAGCGCGAGACGCGATCGATGCGACGCACGTCCTGGCTGTAGAAGTACGATGCGAGGCCGAACGGCGTATCGTTCGCCGCTTGCACGGCCTCTTGTTCCGTATCGAATACGAAGAGCGGCGCGACTGGGCCGAAGGTTTCCTCGTCGAAAAGCAGCATGTCGGGCGTCGCATTGGCGAGCACCGTCGGTGCGTAGTAATGCGGTCCCAGTTCCGTGAGCCGCTTGCCGCCCGTCAGAACGCGCGCACCGCGCGTGACCGCGTCATCAACGTGGCGGGCAATTTTGTCGATAGCGCGGCCGTTGATCATCGGGCCGATCTGCGAAGCAGGATCGCTGGCCGGACCCACGCGCAGCTGCGCCACTTTTTCACTCAGCAAGGAAGCAAAGCGCGTGTACGCATTGCGCTGCACGTAGACACGGTTGGGGCTCACACAGGTCTGCCCGCCGTTACGGAACTTGGCTGCGAGCAAGCCGGCCACCGCTGCGTCGAGATCCGCATCGTCGAAAACGATGAACGGCGCATTGCCACCCAATTCCAGCGATACCTTTTTCAGCGAGTTCGCCGATTCCCGAGCAAGGTACTTACCGACCGGCGTGGAGCCCGTAAAGGTGATTTTGCGTACGCGCCCATCGGCGAGCCATTCGCCCACCGCCTCGACGGTCGATTCACGCGACGCCGAAATGAGATTGAGCACACCGGCCGGCAGACCCGCCTGATGCGCGAGCATCACGAGTGCAATGGCGGTGAGCGGCGTGTCTTCCGCGGGTTTGGCGACGACCGTGCAGCCGGCCGCCAATGCCGGCGCAATCTTGCGCGCGATCATCGCCAGCGGAAAATTCCATGGCGTAACAGCCGCAACGACTCCGATCGGTTCCTTGATCGCGCTCATGCGTTTGCCACGCTGCTGCTGGGCAATCAGATCGCCGTAGATGCGCGTCGCTTCATCGGCGAACCACGCAACATAAGAGGCGCCATAGGCGACTTCGCCGCGGCCCTCGGCAAGCGGCTTGCCTTGTTCGAGAGAGATCAGCGCGGCAAGCGCGTCTTGCTGCTCGAGGATAAGAGCGTGCCAACGGCGTAGTAGGCCGGCGCGTTCCTTGGGAAGCATCGCGCGCCAGGCCGGCAACGCGGCGGCGGCGGCGTCCGCCGCCGCGCGCGCATCGGCAGCACCGCTGTCGGCCACGTCCGCGATCGGGTTGCCCGTCGCCGGATCGGTGACCGCGAAGCGTCGTCCGCTCGCTGCGGCAATCCATTGCCCATTGATGAAGTTGTCGGCACAGATCATAGCGCGCGCCTGCTCTTTTAAATTCGTGCTCACGAGAACAGCTCCTTTTCCTGACTTACGTTGCGCCACATGGGCGAAATCGATCGGCGCAATATCCGCGCGACCGATCGATTCGGCCGATCATGGCCTCGCCCGCTTGGTGGCGGCGCAAATTGGCTATGCTTGTCCCCGGCTGGGCCAGCGCCGAGCGTTCAGCGAAATATGGCATCATTCAATATAATGATCAAGCGATTCCGATCGTTCATCGTGCTGAGACTGGCTGGACCCGCCATGAGCGGAACCAGCCCGCGCACGAGCGAGCCGCCGGCGCGGAACGCGGATAGGTCGAATGAACTGTTTACATAGGGGTTCGCATGAAGCCAGCACAGGCTAGAAAGAAGAGCGTGACTGACTCGCATCATTCCGACGTCGGCGCGCGCCTACGCGCCCTACGCACCGAACAAGGGTTGTCCGTTAACGAACTTGCCATGCGCGCCGGCGTGTCCGTCGGCACGGTGAGTCAGGTGGAGCGCAACAAGGCAAATCCGTCCGTGCGGATTCTCGAGCGCCTGAGACAGGCCTTATCGGTACCGCTTAGCGCCCTACTGGAGGCGGACGACGCGGCATCGGATCCGGTCGTCGGCGATTTCGTGCGCAAGGCGGCTGAACGGCCGCTGTTCGACGTCGGCAACCTCGGCATGCAAAAAGAGCTGCTGTCGCCGCACGGCGATCACGATCTGAAGATGATGATCATTCTCCTGCCGGCGGGTGCGGGCTCCGATGAGGTGCTCGTTGGCGTGGGCGAAAAGGCGGGTTTGGTGCTCGAAGGTACGATCGTGCTGTACGTCGGCGACCGCCGCGCCGTGCTGCGCACCGGCGACAGCTTCCAGTTCAAGAGCACGGTGCCGCACAGCGTACGCAACGAAAGCGGTGAGATGGCACGCGTACTCTGGGTCATGAATACGCGCCCGCCGGTCGTTCACTTGTGATCGCTCGCCCCCGGCGTGCGATCACAGTTGCGCGTTGCACAACGGAAAGTTCAAAAATTTGTTTTTGGATCGCTCGCAATTCAATTTTCATTCACTATAATGAACACCGATCGATGATTGTTCATTGTAGGTAGTGCGATGGACAAGCCCCGCAACTCGCGATGACGCTCGGCATAAGCACCTGGCGTCGGCGCGTCACTCCAGACCACGAGGTCCGGCCGAGCATGTCCACTTCGCCATTAGATTTCGATCCCGCCACTGTCTCGCTGCCGCTGGGACATTTCATTGGCGGTGCGTATTACTCGCGCGACGAGGCGCGCATTGCGGTTCACCGCCCTTCCGACGGACACTTGCTCGGCTATATCCCGGACGCCTCTCCAGACACGGTCGACCATGCGGTAGGCAACGCGCTGCAGGCGTGGAAGACCAGCGGCTGGGCAACCCAACCGCCTCGCGAGCGCGCGAAAGTGCTTGCACGTTGGGCGGATCTAATCGACCGAGATGCAGTGAGCCTCGCACGATTGGAGGCAGTCAGTTCGACGCGCCCGGTGGCCGAGGCGTATGCATCGGATGTGCCGTTTACCGCGGAGGCGATTCGATTCTTCGCAGAGCTCGCCGACAAATTGGGCGGCGATTTCGCGGCGACACGCCAAGGCAGCGTCGGATTCGTGGCGTCGGAACCTTATGGCGTAATCGGCGCGATCGCTCCGTGGAATTTCCCGCTGTCCATGTGCTCGTGGAAGTGCGGGCCCGCACTCGCCGCCGGCAACGCGGTCGTGCTCAAGCCGTCGGAGCTGACGCCCTTCTCCACGCTGCGCTTGGCGGAACTCGCCATCGAGGCCGGCATGCCGCCCGGCATCTTCAATGTAGTGAATGGTCGCGGAGCGACAACGGGCGCCGCGATCACCCGGCACCCGGACATTTCTAAAGTCAGCTTCACCGGGTCGACCCGCACCGGCGCGCTGATCATGAGCGACGCGGCTTTGCACGGCACGAAGCCGGTCACGCTCGAACTCGGCGGCAAGAGCCCGCAGCTTGTGTTCGAACACGTACCGGACTTGGCGCACGCGGCGCGCTGCATCGCACGGGGCTTCACCAGCAACGGTGGTCAAGCCTGCGTCGCCGGAACGCGGCTCATCGCACACAAGCGCATCGTCGAGCCGCTGCTCGAAGCGGTGCAGCTTCATTTAGCCGATATTGCCCCCGGGCCGTTGTGGCGGAGCACGACGCGCTATTCGCCCATCATCAACCGAAGCCAGGCTGAACGAATCGAAACGCTCATCGACGAGAGCCGAGCGAGCGGTGCTGAACTGATCTTTGGAGGCGGTTACTTCGAAGATACGGATGAGGGCTACTTTTATCGGCCGACGATTCTTGCCAGCGTCACCGAGTCGACGCCCGCGGTGCGCCAAGAGTTGTTCGGTCCTGTGCTGACCGTTCAGACCTTCGAAGACGAAGATGAAGGCATCGCGCTCGCCGCGCACCCCACGTACGGATTGTGCGCGGGGGTTCACACGCGCGACATCGGGCAAGCGATGCGCGCAATGCGTCGTATTGCGGCGGGAACAGTCTGGATCAATCGCTATGGTCGCAGCGGAGACATGATTATCCCCACTGGCGGGTTCAAGCAGTCCGGTATTGGAAAAGATCTCGGTCGCCAAGCGCTCGAAGCCAGCATGCGATACAAGAGCGTGCTGATCGATTTCGACCGGATGTGACGGTGCGGTAAGTCGCTGTCTAGTTTCATTGAGTGCTCTGGCTCGTTGCTCAACACGGCTGGGGAAAGGACGTCGAGCGTCCGGTATCTACGCTTTTGCCACAGTTGTCCGAACATCGCTTCTTAAGGGATAGACCATGTACCCATCTATGTTGCAAAGTGCTTCGGGGAAGCACGCCCGTTTTTTCCAGCGCATTCTCGTTGCAGCCGCGGTGACGGTCGCAGCAGTCTGTGGAGCAAATCAAGCCAGCGCGGCGACGATCAAGATTTCGGCGGGCACCACACCGTCGAGCGTTCCCAACGCATTCTTGGATCTGAAGACGCATGAGATTCAAGGCGTCATGCCCGATGTGATCCGCGCAATCGGCAAGCGCGAAGGCTTCGACGTGTCGTTCGACGTCATTCCTTTCTCGGCGCTGATTCAGTCGG
>JBQCDS010000510.1:0-12753 GCA_051961035.1 Trinickia sp.
TCCACCGTCCGGGTGATCAGTTCCTCGACGAGCGCCTCGAGCTTGGCGCGCGTGATCTTCAGGTTCAAGTGCTTCGGACCGGAGGCATCCGCCGTGATGTACGGCAGATTGATTTCGGTCTGCTGGCTGGACGAGAGTTCGATCTTCGCCTTTTCGGCCGCTTCCTTCAGGCGCTGCAGCGCGAGCACGTCCTTCGACAGATCGACGCCTTGCTCCTTCTTGAACTCGCCGATGATGTAATCGATGATGCGCTGGTCGAAGTCTTCGCCGCCGAGGAACGTGTCGCCGTTCGTCGAGAGCACTTCGAACTGCATTTCGCCGTCGACATCCGCGATCTCGATGATCGAGATGTCGAACGTGCCGCCGCCGAGGTCATACACGGCGATCTTGCGGTCGCCCTTTTCGGCCTTGTCCAGACCGAACGCGAGCGCGGCCGCCGTCGGCTCGTTGATGATCCGCTTGACTTCCAAGCCGGCGATGCGGCCGGCGTCCTTCGTGGCTTGACGCTGGCTGTCGTTGAAGTAAGCCGGCACCGTGATCACGGCTTCCGTGACCGGCTCGCCCAGGTAGTCCTCGGCCGTTTTCTTCATCTTGCGCAGCACTTCCGCCGAGATTTGCGGCGGCGCGAGCTTTTGGTTATGCGCCTCGACCCAGGCGTCGCCGTTGTCGGCCTTGACGATCTTGTAGGGCATCAGGCCGATGTCCTTTTGCACTTCCTTTTCTTCGAACCGACGGCCGATCAGGCGCTTCACCGCAAACAGCGTGTTCTTCGGGTTCGTCACCGACTGACGCTTGGCCGGCGCGCCGACGAGAATCTCGTTGTCGTCCATGTAAGCGATGATCGACGGGGTCGTGCGAGCACCCTCCGAGTTCTCGATCACCTTCACTTGGTTGCCTTCCATCAGCGCCACGCACGAGTTCGTGGTGCCAAGGTCAATACCGATAATCTTGCCCATTTTTCCTGATCTCCTAGATATCCGATCGCTGCGACGGGACGGTGCTTCGTTCCAGCAACCACCCGCTCAATTCAAACCTGCACACAACATAAGTGCCGACGCGCCGTTTTCAAGACCCTGAACCCAATGCGGTCAATGATTTTTTTCGATCTTTGCCCGCGCCGCATCCACCGCTAGCGCGAACTGCGCCAGACCATGCCAGCCCGTCGCGCGCCCCAGCCGCTTGCCGCGGTGGAAAAAGAACCACGTCGGCACGCCATGCAGCACGAAACGACGCCCGAGTTCGCGGTGCTCGTAGACGTTCGCGTGAAACCACGCGAGCCCGAGCGCGCGAATCGCCTCCGGCTGAGCCAGCATCGCCTTCTTCGCGATCTCGCAGTTGAAGCAATCCACGCCCCAAAAGAAGACGACGGCGAGTTCGTCGCCGGCCTCGGCCAGCGCCCCGTCGATCGTTTCCGCCGTGACCTCGCGCATCCCAAAAACGGAAAATGCGGTGGCGTCGACGTCGTCCGTGCTCATCGATGGCTCTCCTGCGGCGATTCGACGCATTTGGCCGTATTGGCCGATGCGATCGAAACGGCTTACGCGAAACGGCTTATTTCGGGGCTGCGACCGTCACGAGCGCGGGACGCAGCACGCGATCGGCGATGACGTAGCCCTTTTGCAGCACGGACACCACGGTGTTCGGCTCTTGTTCGGCCGGCACCATCGAAATGGCCTGATGCCGGTGCGGATCGAATTTCTCGCCCACCGGGTTCACGGCCATGACACGCCCCTTTTCCATCGCGCTCGATAGCTGGCGCAGCGTGAGCTCGACGCCCTCGCGCAGTTTGGTGGCATCGCCCGAGGTATCGCCCAGCGCGGCTTCGAGGCTGTCCAGCACCGGCAACAGATGCTCGGCGAAGCTTTCGATCGCGAATTTGCGTGCCTTCGTCACGTCCTCCGCGGCACGCCGGCGCACGTTTTCCGTCTCGGCCTTCGCGCGCAAGAAACTCTCGTTGAGTTCCGTGATTTTCGCGTGCGCGTCGGCAAGCGCGGCCTCGGGCGTGGGCGTCGGGTCGACGCCTGCCGTCTGACCCTGCGCAGCGGCGGCCTGCGCCGCGACGTTCTCGGCGGCGCCTTGTTGTGCGGCCTCGTCGAGAGACGGCGACGGCTGGCTGGCCGGATTGTCTTGCGTATGTTCCATATCGCTGAAAATCGTCCAAAAAGTGGAATCGAAGCGGCGGCAGGCCGATGGTCCGACTCGATCGAACCCGAGCAACGGGAACGAGCATCCGTTCAGCCGTGCAACGATACGACCGTGCTGCCGCGCGTTGCGTGGGCAAATGAGGGCGCCAAGCCGCATTTCAAGCCCCGCACGCCCCTTTTTTGCACTTGGCGGGAGCCGGAAACGAACCGTAACACTGCTTACGCCGCTCATCTCAAAACTGCGTTGAGCACCATCCTGGTTTGCCCTAAACTGCTTTCATGCGTTCCGCGTCCGGGCGCGCCCGGCGCAGGTAGCGCCGCATTGCCCATCCGAAACGCTTGCGTCCGTATCGCCTTTCTCCGCGTGAGGAGTACCGTGAAACTGACCTTTGCCGTCGCGGTGGTCGCTCTGGTGCTCGTCGCGGGAACCACGACCATCTGCTTGTCCGGCGCAGTGACCGACTGCACGACGGAATACGGCGGCGCGCACGCCGCGATCGATCCGCTGTTCAGCCCCCACCCGAAAGCTTGTCAATGACGCGCCGGTCGCGCTTGGTGGGCCGCCCTTGCAGCGCCGCCGCAGGCTCGCGGTAGGTGCGGCGCCGTTCTGCCTCTTGCGCGCGCTTGGCGCGGCTCTCGGCGGTCTCCGCATAGAGCGTTTGCGCCACGCTCGCCGGCCCGCGCACGTCGCACACACCCAGCACTTGGACTTCCCAGACGATCCGCTCGATCTCCACTTCGACGCGATCGCCGACGCGCACGTCCTTGGCCGGCTTCACTGTCGCGCCGCCAATCCGCACGCGCCCCTTTTCGACGGCATCGGCGGCCAACGAGCGCGTCTTGAAGAAACGAGCGGCCCACAGCCATTTGTCGATGCGCATGCGCGCGTCGGGTTCGGTCGAGATTTTGTAGTTCATCGGAGGATCGGAAACAAAACGAAAGAAGCGCGGATACGCTCGGAAAGGCACGCAACGACCCTGCCCGCGCGGCCGCCGCCGGCGCGCCTCGCCCCCGCCGGCCTGCTCATGCCGTCACGCGCGCAGGCGCGGCCTCGTGCGCGGGCCACCCTTGCAACTGCTGGGCGACGATCTCGCCCAATGCCGCAATCCAAGCCTCGGAGGCATTGAGGCAAGCAATTCGATGAAATTCTTTCCCACCGGCATGCACGAACGCGTCGCGCACCTCTAGGCCGATCTCCTCGACCGTCTCCAGACAATCCGCCGTGAAGCCGGGGCAGAAGACGTCGGCCCGACGCACGCCGGCCTCGCCCAATTCGCGCAACGTCGGCGCCGTGTACGGCTGGAGCCACTCGGCGCGCCCGAAGCGCGATTGAAACGTCACCCGGCACTCGGTAGGCGTGAGACCCAGCGCCGTCATCAACAGGGCTGCGGTGGTGCGGCACTGATCGTGGTACGGGTCGCCCAGATCCAGCGTGCGCTTCGGCACCCCATGAAAGCTGAGTACCAGCTTGTCTCCGCTCGCGAAATCGGGCCGGCCGTGCGCGCCCCAGTAGTGCCGCACCCGCTCGGCCAGCGCGGCGATATAGGCAGGATGGTCGGCATAGTGGCGCACGGTGCGCACTTCCAGTTGGTTGCGCATGCGCGCGAGCGCCGCGAACGCATCGTCGAAAGCCGTGGCCGTCGTGGACGACGAATACTGGGGGTACATCGGCATCAGGAGCACGCGCTCCGCGCCGGCGAGCTTGAGCTGACCCAGCATCGCGCCGATGCTGGGCGTGCCGTAACGCATCGCGTAATCGACGAGCACGCGGTAGCCGTTCGCGTGAAGCAACTGCCGCAGCGCTTCGACCTGCTTTTCCGTATGCACGCGCAGCGGCGAACCCTCGGGCATCCAGACCGAGGCGTATTTCTTCGCCGAGGAACGGCCGCGCAGCGGCAGAATCAGCCCGCGCAACAGCGGCTGCCAAACGATCGCGGGAATCTCGACGACACGCGGATCGGACAGAAACTGCGCGAGGTAGCGGCGCACGGCGCGTGGAGTCGGCGCGTCGGGCGTGCCGAGATTGATCAGCAGCACGGCGACACGATGGGCCGCGGCGGGCTGCGACGGCAACTCGAGATCGAAACGCATGAGCAATAGGGAACGCCCAAAGGCGAAGCTTGCGCGCGGCACGAACGCCGCGCCGCTTAAGTTGACGTGAGAACCATTATAGCGGCGCGGCCACGGGCGCCGGCTAGGGCTGACTGAGCGCGGTGGACAGCAGGCGCGCGGTGATATCGACTATCGGGATCACGCGGTTATAGGCCATTCGCGTGGGGCCGATCACGCCTAGCGTACCGACGATCTTGCCGTTCACCTCGTACGGCGCCGTCACGACGCTCATCTGCTCGATCGGCACGAGCGTCGATTCGCCGCCGATGAAGATTTGCACGCCCTGGGCGTGACTGGACACGTCGAGCAATTGGAGCAAGCTCGTTTTTTGGTCGAAGACGTCGAAGAGCTTGCGCAAGCGCGCCATGTCGGACGATAAATCCGCCACTTCGAGCAAGTTGCGCTCGCCCGAAATCAGCACGGTTTCGCCGGTGTCGCTTTCCTCGGTGCTGGCGGTGACGGCCGCGTGCATCAGCGCCGTCATGTCGCCGCGCAATTGATCGATTTCCTCGCGCAGGCGCCGGCGTACTTCATCGAACGAGAGCCCGGCGAAGTGCGCGTTGATGTAGTTGGACGCCTCGGTGAGCTGCGACGGCGAGTAGTCGCGCTGCGTGGCCATCATCCGGTTCTGAACATCGCCCTCCGGCGTCACGATGATGAGCAAGATCCGCTTGGCCGACAAGCGCATGAACTCGATCTGCTTGAACACGTGGCTGCGGCGCGGCGTCATCACCACACCGGCGAATTGCGACAAGTTCGAGAGCACGCTCGCGGCCGCCGCGACCACCTTCTGCGGTTCGCCTGGCCGCAGCGTCTTGCGCACCACGCGCTCGACGGCCGCGTCGTCCTGCACGGGTTCGACGGTCAGCATCGTGTCGACGAACAGCCGGTATCCGCGTGGCGTGGGAATCCGGCCGGCCGACGTATGAGGGCTCGCGACGAGACCCAACTCCTCGAGATCCGACATCACGTTGCGGATCGTCGCGGGGCTCAGTTCGAGTCCTGAATACCGCGACAGCGTGCGCGAGCCGACAGGCTGGCCTTCGGCGATATAGCGCTCGATCAGCGTTTTGAGGAGTGTTTGTGCGCGGGGTTCTAACATGACGCGAAATTTTAGCGAACGGCGTGCCCCCGCAAGCGCATGGCAGCGCTCGAGCGTTCGCATGCGGGCGGTATCGATGAAAAGCCGCAAGCAGGCGATGCTCGGCCGGCGACGGGCGCGCCTGGCCGCCGGCGTCTTATCGGGACAACGCCATTCTAGCGACAAATCGCCGGAACGGGACGGCGCGCGCTCGCGGGCGCGAGGCAGGGCAAACCACGACGACGGTTCTTTTCGACACCCACCTATGGTGTAATGCCGCCATGGAAATTGGCAGCCAATTCAAGACCGTGGCGCTCGTGGGGCGCAGCAACACGCCAGGCATCGGCGAGCCGCTGACGGCGCTCGCCACCTGCATCGAGCACCGGGGCTTTCAGGTCGTGTTCGAGGCCGAGACGGCGCGCGACATCGGTGTCGCCGGCTATCCGGCACTCACACCGGCCGAGATCGGCGCCCGCGCGGACGTCGCGGTCGTGCTCGGCGGCGACGGAACGATGCTCGGCATCGGCCGGCAGCTCGCGCCTTATCGCACGCCGCTGATCGGCGTGAATCAGGGGCGGCTTGGCTTCATCACCGACATTCCCATCTCGGAGATGAAGCAGCGCATATCCCAAATGCTGGCCGGCAGCTTCGAACGCGAGGAACGTACGTTGCTCGAGGCCCGCATCATGCGCGACGGCGAGCCGATCTACCACGCGCTGGCATTCAACGATGTCGTCGTCAACCGCAGCGGCTTTTCGGGGATGGCCGAGTTGCGCGTGTCGGTCGGCGGCCGCTTCATGTACATTCAGCGCTCCGACGGGCTCATCGTCGCCACGCCAACCGGCTCCACCGCTTATGCGCTGTCGTCGCAAGGGCCGATTTTGCATCCGCAGCTCCAAGGGCTCGTGCTCGTGCCGATCGCCCCGCATGCGCTGTCGAACCGCCCGATCGTGCTGCCCGACGATTCCAACGTCAGCATCCAGATCATCGGGGGGCGCGACGTCAACGTGAACTTCGAAATGCAATCGTTCACGGCGGTGAAGCTGAACGACACGATCGAGGTGCGCCGCTCTCGGCACACGGTGCCCTTCCTGCATCCCGTCGGCTACAGCTACTATGCGACGCTGCGCCAAAAGCTGCACTGGAACGAGCACCCGTCCGACGAACAGGGCGATGACCGGGCCCCATGATCCGGCCCGCCGCAGCTCGCGTCGATGTCCATCGGGCTCGTACGAAACGCCGTTAAACGCCGCTAACACCCGCCGCTAACACCATACCCATGCTCCGCCATCTTTCGATACGTGACTTCGTCATCGTCGCCGCGCTCGATCTCGAATTCGATCGCGGCTTCTCCGTGTTTTCCGGCGAAACCGGCGCGGGAAAGTCTATTCTCATCGACGCCCTCGCGCTGACGCTCGGCGCGCGCGCCGATGCCGACGTCGTCCGCACGGGCGCCGCGCGCGCCGATCTGACAGCCGAGTTCCACGCCGGCAGCAACGTGGCGCACTGGCTCGACGCGCATGCGCTCGGCGGCGAGGAAACGGGCACGGGCGGCGAGAGCCGCGTGCTGCTGCGCCGCGTCGTCGATGCGAGCGGGCGCTCCCGCGCCTTCATCAACGGCACGCCGGCCACGCTCACGCAGCTGCGCGAGGTCGGCGAAATGCTCGTCGACATCCATGGCCAGCACGCGCACCAACTGCTCATGCGGCCCGATGCTCAGCGCACGCTGTTCGATACGCACGCGGGCCTCACCGCCATCGCCGCCGCGGTTGCGCGCGCGCATCGTGCCTGGCGCGACGCGCAGCAGGCGCTCGAGCTCGCCACCTCGAAAGATCGCGAGATCCAGCTCGAGCGCGAGCGGCTCGCGTGGCAACTCGCGGAACTGGACAAGCTCGCCCCTCAGCCCGGCGAGTGGGAGGAAATCGGTGCCGAGCATCGACGGCTCGCCCATTCGGCCAATCTGATCGAAGGCGTGCGCGGCGCGCTCGACGCCATTGCGGAATCCGACGGCGCGATGCTGGGGCAACTCGGCTCGATCGTGTCGAAGCTGCGCGATCTGGCGGAGATCGATCCCGCACTCGGCGACGCGCTGGCCGCCCTCGAGCCGGCCGAGATTCAATTGCGCGAAGGCGCGTACTCGCTGACTCACTATGCACAGCGGCTCGAGCTCGACCCGGACCGTCTCGCGCAAGTGGAGCGGCGTTTGGACGCACTGCATTCGCTCGCGCGCAAATTCCGTTTGCAACCGGAAACCTTGCCGCAGGAGCATGAGGCGCGCCGCGCCCAACTCGCGGCGCTCGACGCGGCCGCCGATCTCGACGCGCTGACCGCCGCGGTCGACAAAGCACGGCAGGCCTATATGGCCGAGGCCAAGCAGCTTTCGAAAGCGCGCGCGAAGGCCGCGAAGGCACTGGGCGCGGCGGTGACGACAGGCATGCAGGAATTGTCGATGGTGGGCGGCAGCTTCGAGGTAGCGCTGGTGCCGCTCGCGGAAGGCGGCGCACACGGGTTGGAGCAGGTCGAATTTCGCGTCGCCGGGCACGCCGGGGTGCCGCTGCGTCCACTATCGAAAGTCGCGTCCGGCGGCGAGTTGGCGCGTATCAGCCTCGCGCTGGCGGTCATTGCCAGCGCGGCGAGCCCCACGCCAACGCTTATCTTCGACGAAGTCGACACGGGCATCGGCGGCGGCGTGGCGGAAGTCGTCGGCCGTTTGCTGCATCAGCTCGGCCAGATGCGGCAAGTGCTTTGCGTCACGCACCTGCCGCAAGTGGCGGCGCGCGGCGATCACCACTTCCAAGTGGCGAAGGCGGCCGGCGCCGGCGGCGCGACGCTTTCGACCGTCGTCGCGCTCGATTCGGCAAGCCGTGTGGAGGAAGTTGCGCGCATGCTCGGCGGGCTCGAAATCACGGCGACCACTCGCCGGCACGCCAAGGAAATGCTGGCCGCATAGCGTGCGAGCGCGGCGAACGAAGCAAGGCCGCCGTGCGCCCCGCGAGCGGGTTCAGCCGAACACGCGCCGCCACAGCCGCAGCACGGCCTCGCGTTCTGCCTCGATGCGCTCGTGCGGCACGCAGGCCTTTTCCATGCCGTCGAGCCGCAGTTGGTGCTGCAACTTTCGGTAGGTCCGGTAGGCGGCGCCCACCGTCTCGGCTTCCTCGGCGCTCATGAGCCCGAAGCGCGCCACCTCGCGCAACAGCGCGATGTTGCCCGTGTTCAGGATGAGCTCGGGATCATGCGCCGCGTGCAGCAGCACCCAGTACTGCACGATGAACTCGATGTCGACCATCCCGCCGCGGTCGTGCTTGACGTCGAACAGCTCGCTGCGGTTCGGATGCCCCACGGCCACGCGCTCGCGCATCGCCACGATTTCCGCCGCGAGCGGGGCGCTCTCGCGCGGTGTCGTCAGCACACGGTGGCGAATGTCCTCGAACTCCCGCCCGATCTGCGCATCGCCCGCGCAAAAACGCGCGCGCGTCAGCGCCTGATGCTCCCATACCCATGCCGTGTTGGCGGCATCGCCTTCGCGCAATTGGTAGCGCCGGAACGCGTCGAGATCGGTGATGAGCAGCCCCGATTCGCCGTTCGGTCGCAGGCGCAAGTCGATGTCGAAGAGCGTGCCGGCGCCGGTCGCCGTCGTGAGCCAGGTAATGAGCCGGCGCGTGAACGTCGCATAGATAGTGGCGGCCGCGTCGTCCAGGTCGTCGTACAGAAAGATCAGATCGAGATCGGACGCGTAGCCGAGTTCCTTGCCGCCCAACTTCCCGTAGGCGATGACGGCGAAGCGCGGCGCCTCGCGATGCCGCTTAGGCAACTGCTGCCATACGGCGCCGATCGCCACGTCCAACACCGAATCGGCGAGTTCGGATAGGCGATCGCTGACCTGCTCCACCGTGAGCCGGCCGGCCAAGTCGATCAACAGGATGCGAAAGACCTCCGCCTGATGCGCATGGCGCAGCAAGTCCATTTGCTGCTCGACCCCATCGGCGGCGGCCAAGCGCGAGCGCAGCGATGCTTTGAACTCCGGCCAATCGAACGGGCTGCCGATCGCTTCGTCGTCGAGCAATTCGTCGAGCAGTTGCGGGTGCCGAATCAAATAGCCGGCTGCCCAGCGCGAGCCAGACAGCACGTTCAGCACGCGATCGAGCGCAGCCGGAAATTCGTTGAGCAGCGCGAGATAAGCGCCGCGTCGGCTCACGGCTTCCAGCAGATCGATCATGCGAGCCAGCGTGGATGGGCGCTTGGACGAAGGTTGCATCGCCGCTGTCGCGTCGAGCGCACGCGCCGCAATCGTGTCGAAACGCTCGCGATTGCGCTCGGGAAGCCCTTGATAACGCGCGGAGCGGCGCACCGCGCTCAACCGGGCGTGCACCTCGCCGGCTTCATCGAAGCCGGCAGCTCCGAGGCGCGCGATCAGTTGTTCGTCGGCCGTTTCGTCCTCGAGCGCGCTGCTCCATATCTCGCCCGCCCGCACCGCGTTGGCACCGCTCGCCTCAGCTGCCGGCGCGCCGGCTTTGTCCGAAAAGATTTGGTCGAATTGCGCCTCGACACGCTGGCGATGCGCATCGAGCACCGCCCTGAGCGCGGGGAAGTCGGCAAAACCCAGCGATGCGGCCAGCCTCGCCCGTTCGTCGGGATCGACGGGCAACGAGTGAGTCTGCGCGTCGTTGCGATATTGCAAGCGGTGTTCGAGTTCGCGTAGGAAGCGATAGGCGTTCGATAGCTCGGTGCACACGGACGGCGCAATCAGACCGCGCGCCGCCGCATGCCTGAGTACCGCCAGCGTCGGACGGATCCGGAAACTCGAGTCCTGCCCGCCGCGGATCAGTTGAAACACTTGCGCGCTGAACTCGATTTCGCGAATCCCGCCTCGGCCGAGCTTGATGTCGTCCGCTTTGTCGGGCCGCATCATGGCGCGGCGCTGCGCTTCCTCGCGAATCTGCCGATGCAGCGAGCGGATCGCCCCGATCACGCCGAAATCGAGATAGCGCCGATAGACGAACGGCTTGACAAGCGCATCGAGTTGACCGGACAAGCGCCGGGCCGCATCGCTCTCGTGCTCCGATACGAGCCGCCCTTTGATCCAGGCATAGCGCTCCCATTCGCGGCCCTGGACGTAGAAGTATTCCTCGAGCATGCCCAAGCTGCATACCAGCGGGCCGGAATCGCCGTTCGGGCGCAGCCGCATGTCGACGCGAAACACATAGCCGTCCGCCGTCTGCTCGGCGAGCGCACCGATCAAGCGCCGCCCGAGCCGCGTGAAAAATTCCTGCGTCGAAATGGCCGCGCGGCTGCCGCCCGTGGTTTCGCCGTCGTCTTCATAGACGAAAATCAGATCGATATCGGACGAAACGTTCAGCTCACGACCGCCGAGCTTGCCCATGCCGACGACACCGAGCGTGAGCCGATTGCCGTCGGCCGCGCGCGGCTCGCCGTACAGGGCCTCCAACTCGGATGAAAGGGCGGCGACGGCGCATTGGATCGCCGCTTCGGCCAGGTCGGTCATCGTGGCCGTCACTTCGGCGATGTCCGCCCGGCCGGCCAAGTCGCGCTCCATCACGGCGCAAAAAACTTCCGTGCGCAGACGGCGCAGCGCGCTGCGCAGCGCGTCTTCGGGAATCGGCCCGCCCTCGCGCGCCGAGTTGGCGTTGTTGCCGTGCTCGTCGAGCAGCTCGCGCAACCGCGCATCGATGCGTTCTCGGGTGACCGGCGCTTGCGCCCAGGCGGCGATGCGCTCCGACAGTTCGGGCCGCGCGGCAATGGCACGCTCGGCATAGGTGGAATAAGCGGAACTCAGCAGTGCGGCAGCAGTCATGGAATAGGCGTGGCTCGCTTGTTGCAACGGTAGCAGCACCCGCACAGGCGGCGTCCGGTCTTGACGCACCGCAGCACTGACGGGCCCGCAAGCGCGGGAACAAGGCGCGGTGCGGCCGCAGGCAAGGCGGGCAGCAGACGTTCGCGTGCGCGGGGACGGCCGGCCGCTGTGATACATTTCGTCGTCCGAGACGCCAAACTACCATATCCCCGATTCGCCGCAGCATGTCCGACAACAAGGAATCCGCCGAAACCGCCGTTGCCGGACACGCGCATCACGACCATCGGCGGCTGCGCCGAATTCTCACCTTCTCGCTGGCAGTCGCATTTCTCGCTTACTTCATCGTCGCGGCCCTGTTCATTGGGCTGCGTTACGTGCTGCTGCCGCGAATCGACGATTTCCGGCCGCGCATCGAGGCACTCGTGGCCGCGCGGCTGCATACCGATGTCCGAATCGGCAAGCTCGCCCCGTATTGGTCCGGGTTCGAGCCCGGTGTCGATGTGACGGGGCTCGTTATCCGCGACCGGCAAGGCAATCGCGCACTGACGGTGCCGCATGCCACCGCTAATCTATCTTGGCGTTCGCTGCTGCTCGGCAAGCCGGCGCTCGCGAGTCTCGTGATCGACAGCCCCGACGTGCTCGCGGCGCGCGAGGCGGACGGCACGTTATGGGTAGGCGGCGTGCAAGTACCCACGACGCATACCGGCAACGACACATTCTCGACCTGGCTGCTGTCGCAACAGGCGATCGTCCTGCACGGCGGCACGCTGCGCTGGCGCGATGCCACGCGCGATGCGCCCGAACTGGCATTGCACGACGTGCGCATCGCCATCCTCAACGAAGGCCTCGTGCATCGCGTCGCGCTGCAAGCGCCGGCCGACGGCGCGCTGCTCAAAGGGCCCCTCGATTTCCGCGCACGCTTTCATCACTTGCCGCTCGAAGCTGTCGGCAAGCCGCAGAACTGGGCCGGCACGGCGTATCTGTCGACAGGCCCCGTCGAGCTGCCGATGTTGGCCCGGTACGTGAAGCTGCCCGTCGCCACCTACGCGGGTCGCGTCGACAACGCGATTTGGGCGAACTTCGCCGGCGGCCACATCCGCTCGGCCCACGGCACGCTGGACGGCTCGGACATTGCGCTGCGCGTGCGGCCGACGCAGCCCCGCCTGGACATGCCGGTCGCCCGCTTCGGCTGGTCGCTCGATATCGACCCGCAGCGCGACTACCAGCTGCGGCTGACTGACCTGCGCGCCGAACTCGGCCAGCCGCCGTTGCCGGACGGCACGCCGGTTTCCCGCACGCTCGCGCTGACGACGCTCACGGGCCGCTATCGCGTGCCGACGCTCCAGCATGGTCAATTGATGAGCGTAACGGGCGACCGGGTCGATCTGGGTATCCTCGCCGAATTCACGCGTGCCCTGCCCGTGCCGCGCCGCTTTCGCGACGAGCTCGTGCGGTTCGATCCGCGCGGCATGGTCGCGAACTATACGATCGCGGTCGAGCGCGCCCGTCCGCAAAGCGCCCTCGCCGCGAGCGAAGAGCGCGTAGCGGGGACGGCGCCGATCGTGCACTACCGTTTCAAGGCCGATCTGGAAGGCATCAGCTTC
>JBQCDS010000511.1:0-6488 GCA_051961035.1 Trinickia sp.
GACGCACGACGTCTACATCAAGCTGCGCGAGCGCTCGCGCCGTTTGCGCGAAGTGAGCGAGCGCGACAGCCTCACCGGTTTGTCGAACCGGACGACGATGGCCGCGACGCTGCAAGCGATGATCGCGCGCGCGCCGAGCCTCCACGTGCTGTTCATCGATCTCGATGCGTTCAAGACGGTCAACGATGCGCTCGGTCATACGATCGGCGACCGATTGCTCGTCGAAGTGGCCGCGCGCCTATCGGCGTGCACGGGGCGGGACGATCTCGTCGCCCGCTACGGCGGGGACGAGTTCGTGATCGTCAGCGAACTGCACGACGGCCAGGCGCATGAAGCGCTGGCCGAGTTGGTCCTGGCGGCGCTCGCCGAACCGATCGTCGTAGCCGGGCATGAACTCGTCGTTGGGGCGAGCATCGGCATCAGCCTTTTTCCCGAAGACGGCGAAGACGCCGAATCGCTGATCCGCGCGGCCGACATGGCCATGTACGCCGCCAAGGGGCGCGGACGCAACTGCTTCGAGTTCTACCGGCATCGCATGCAAGGCGACGCCGACGCACGACTGAGAATGTCGGGGCGCTTGAGGAAAGCGATCGAGGGCAACAAGCTGCATTTGAATTTCCAGCCGCAGGTGGATATGCGCACCGGCGAAGTGCTCGGCTTCGAGGCACTCGTGCGCTGGCGCGACGAGGACCACGGCATGATGAACCCGGCGCAATTCGTGGCCGTGGCCGAGGCATCCGGCCTCGTGGCGCAACTGGGCGAGTGGGTGCTGCGCGCCGCGTGCCGGCAAGCCGCCGTATGGCGCGAGTTGCAAGTCAAGTCGATTCCGATCTCCGTGAACGTTTCTCCTCTGCAATTGCAGCGAGCCGACATCGTCGCGACGTTCGAGCGCGTGATCAAGGAAACGGGAATGGATCCTTCGTTGCTCGAGCTCGAGGTGACCGAGACGGCGTTGATGCGCAGCCCGGCGGCATCCGCACGCCGGCTTGCCGGGTTTCGCCGGCTCGGCATGCGCGTGGCGATCGACGATTTCGGCATCGGCTATTCGAGCCTCGGGCAATTGCGCACGCTGCCGGTGGACCGCATCAAGATCGATCGCGCTTTCGTGAAAGGCATCGGCGCGGGCGATTCGGGCGCGATCGCCACGGCCGTCGTCACGCTGGCCAATGCGTTCGGGCTCGCCGTGATAGCGGAAGGCGTCGAAACGCCGGCGCAGCGAGCGTTCCTTATCGAACTCGGCTGTATCGAGGCGCAAGGGTTTTTGTTCAGCAAGCCGCTCGACGCCGATGCGGCGACGCGCCTCATGCTCCAAGGGGCCAAATTGCCGCTGCCCCCGGGCGCCGAGCGCAACGGCCAGCATCGCGGCGTGGCGACGGCCTGAAGCGTCTATCGTTTCGCTGTTCGCGGCGAGCCGTGTACGGTGAAGGCCCAGCGGCTGAGCGTCTCGCGAATAGCGGCGGCGCTCGCCGATGGCGTCGAGCATTGTTGACGGCATCAAGCCGAGCGCCTTTTGAGTTCGGCCAGCGCGTGCCGAGATTCGTCACGCGTGGCTTGCGACGGCGGGCGCACATGCCGGGGGCTGGCCCGCGATGGCCGGCGTCGAGTCGCGGGCCGGCGTATCGTATTCGGGCGCGGGGATCGTACGCGCCGCGCGGACGTTGCCGTGAAAGGCTCTGTAGAAGTGCTCGTTCGGGACGCCCGCGAAGTTCTCGCCGTATGCATCGCCATAGTCGTATTCCGTGCTAGTCCAGTACCACGCGTTGTTCGAGAATTGGTCTTTGATCGTGGTAGCCGCGAATTGCCATTCTTGCCGCGATGGCAGATGAAAATCGTGGTGCCCGTCTTTCTCGTATTCGTGGGCCCATTTGGCGGCCGGGAAGTCGTCCCCGTGCCTCACGAGGTTGAGCGTATTGGCTGCGCCATCCGAGGCGCTATTGGCGATCGGGTCGGAACCGAGGCCCCATGCAAGATCGACGCCTTCGTCCGTCGAGAAGATGAGGTGCTGGGCAGGGTGTTCGCTCGTACTCGGCAAGACGCCGGCATAGATGCCGCCTTGCCCGGCCCAATACTGGCCCACCTCGGGAATGGGTGAGGTGATCGTGGCTTGCGAAATCGTCATTTCATTTCCTCGTTTTCAATAGGGCCGCCAATTAGACGGCACGCCGTCATCGCTCGGCGTGCATGGGCGCCAAACTCGGACCGAAAAACGAATAGTCGATTGGACGAGCGTCACGGCGAAGAAGGTGTCAATTGCCGCGCGGCATCGAGGCAAAAGCGCGGTATCGTGTCGGTTTGCCGAGCGAACGCCGCGTTCGCTGGCCTTTTTCGCGCTTTCTCGTTACCCGTTTCGTGACCACCGATCCGACTTTTCCCGTCATCCATTGGACCGACGGTGCCGCTCATTTCAGCGCGCGCTGGCGCTCGGAAGCCGGCATTGCGCCGCCTCGGCGCGTCGTGCTCGCCGACGACCGCATCACGGCCGACGCGGCCTACCGCCAGGCCAGCGAAGGCATCGCGCTTTTGTGGCGCGGCGATTTTCAGAACGCGCGGCAACTCGTGCAGGCGATGGCGCGCCGAATCGAGCGCAAGCGGCGCAAGCCGAGTGCTTCGCCGCTCGACGCATTCAATGCTCATCGGCAAGCACAGGCGCAACGCGCGCGCACGCTCGGCATGGTGTTGATTCCGCTCGATGCCGACTATTCGATTCCGCTCAAGCGGGCGCCCGACGCGAGACAAGCGTGTCGAGAGGTGTACGGCGAGCGCGAGGCGCCGGCGGGCGAGCCGTCCGTCGTTTCGCTGCGCGAATTGCTGGGCTTGATCGGCGCGCACGAATGGCGCAAGAAGGGCGTTCCGATTCCAGCGCTGGGCGCCCGGATTCATCCGTATTACGGCGTTTTTTCGCCCGTGCGGGGCGAGTACATCGAGCTCGTCGCGCGCGCGCCGTTGCCGTCGCGCACCCTCGCGTTCGATATCGGCACCGGCACGGGCGTGCTCGCGGCCGTACTGGCCAAACGCGGGGTTCAGCGGATCGTCGCCACGGACGCCGACGCCCGCGCGCTCGCTTGCGCGCACGATAATATCCAACGCCTGGGCTTCAGTGAGCAGGTACAGGTGTGCGAGGCCGATTTGTTCCCGCCGGGGCGCGCACCGCTTATCGTCTGCAATCCGCCCTGGCTGCCGGCTCGGCCGAGCTCGCCGATCGAGCGCGCCGTCTACGATCCTGACAACCGCATGCTGCGCGGGTTTTTGGACGGGTTGGCCGGGCATCTCGAACCGGCGGGGGAAGGCTGGTTGATCTTGTCCGATTTCGCCGAGCATTTGGGATTGCGATCGCACGACGCGTTGCGCACGATGATCGATTCGGCGGGATTGCGCGTGATCGGCAGGGACGATATCCGGCCCGTTCACCCCAAGGCGGCGGATCCGTCGGATTCGCTTTATCGCGCTCGAGCGGCCGAGGTGACTTCGCTTTGGCGGCTCGGGGCAAAGTGAAGCGAAACAACGGTACAGGAACGCGCCCGTGCGCCGGCCGGCGTGCGGGACGTTGCCCGGCGGCGCATCGCCTAGCCCGGATAAGCCTCGTCGATCTTCAACCCGGCGAGCTTGAAGATGACGCGCAGCGTCTGCGGGCGGATATCGCGCCGGGCGGCGAGCGTCGTCAGAATGAAATCGACCACCTTCGCATATTTGAGCAGCGTCAGCAGCGCCTCGAGCGGGGGATCCGAATCGCGCATCGTTTCAGCGAGCCGCAGCATTTCGGCCGAGATGTCGCGAGCCATCTCCAGTTCCAATTGCTGCTTTTCCGACCAGCCCGTCGGCGGCGTAAGGAGGGTCGCGAGCATCGCTTGAAACTTCTGCTCCGCGTCTCCGCTGGGTATCGTAGCCATTGCTGTCGTCCTTTCGTCAACTGTGCCTGCTCGCCGTTCGTCTGCCGGTGGGGTGGCTCGGCCGCGCTTGGCGCTGCCATCGCGTCGCCCTTGTTCCGCCCTTGTTCCGATGCGTAATGAAACGTAACGTTACGTAACGCTCCCGCACCTGTGCGCTCATGCGCGCGCAGGCCGGAACGCTCGGAGCCTGGTTGCGCCATGCATCTGCCTGGATGCGGCGGGCCTTGCCGAGCCCGAAAAAATTGGGTCCGCGCGTCTATGCATAATTCGTTCCCGCCGATCCGCAGCGTCTTTCGCGCATTTCGGTAAACTGACGCATTGTTTGCGCTCTGTAGGCAGTCGCACCCACGTGGCGGCCTATCCGAGCGCCGAGCCACCATGTCGACCAAGACTTACGAAATCCGCCCCAACCAATCCGTCGAGTTGCTCAAGGAACTTCATATCCTGACGCGCGACGGCAAGATGAACCAAGACAGCCGGCGCAAGCTGAAACAGGTCTATCACCTGTTTCAGTTCATCGAGCCGCTGCTGGCCGAAGTCGTGCGCGAGCGAGGGTCCGTGACGCTCGTCGATCACGGCGCGGGCAAGTCATACCTTGGTTTTATCCTCTACGATCTTTTTTTCAAGTCGCTGCCGGCCGGCACGGGTTCGAGAATCTACGGAATCGAGACGCGCGCCGAATTGGTGGAGAAATCCACCGCTTTGGCGGCTCGGCTGGGCTTCGACGAGATGTCGTTCTTGAACGTCTCGGTAGCGGATTCGATCGCATCGGCCGGATTGCCGCAGACGATCGATGTCGTCACCGCGCTGCATGCCTGCGATACGGCAACGGACGACGCCATCCGCTTCGCCCTCGAAAAGCGAGCGCGCCACATCGTGCTCGTGCCGTGCTGCCAAGCCGAGGTGGCGGGCGTTCTCAGGCGCAACAAGGGCAAGTCGCTCGGCAGCGCGCTCACCGAGATCTACCGCCATCCGCTGCATACGCGCGAGTTCGGCAGCCAGATCACGAACGTGTTGCGCTGCCTGCAACTCGAGGCGCACGGCTATCAGGTCACGGTGACTGAATTAGTCGGCTGGGAGCATTCGATGAAGAACGAATTGATCGTTGCCCAGTACAAGGATTTGCCGCGCAAGCGCCCCGCCGAGCGTTTGACCGAGGTACTCGACACGTTCGGCCTCGATTCGTTGCGCGAGCGGTTTTTCACTGCGGCTTGATCGTGCGGCGCAGGCGCGCGTTAGGGCGGGCGTTAGGGGCGCGTTACGGAGCGCGGGCGGGATTGGGTGCGTCGGCTGCATCGCTCGGCGGCGCGCCATCTTCCAACCACTTGCGCCAACCGTCGTGGCCGAGGCGCCGCATCGTCTCTTGATTGCGCTCGTAAATATCGGCGGCGTCGGGAAAGGCCTGCGTGGCGCGCTCGACGCTCGATTCGCGTAGCACGTGGAGAATCGGGTAGGGCGCGCGGTTCGTGTAGTTTTCGATGTCGTCCGGTTCCGTGCCCTCGAATTGATACCGCGGGTGGAAACTCGCGATCTGCAACTCGCCATCCAGGCGCAGCTGCGCAAGCAGACGCTCCGCGAAGAACAGCGCATCGTTAAATTCGAGGAAATCGGCGAACGCCTGGGGAAAAATCAATAGCGTCGTATCGATCGCTTCCGGATCGGCCTCGTGAAGCGCCCGCAGTTCGGTTTCCAGCACCGTCAATACGCCTTCCAGATCGTGCCTGTCGCTAACGACGTAGCGAATCTGCCCCTTCGCGTGTACGGCTTTCGCGAACGGGCATAGGTTCAGTCCGATCACCGCGCGGGTGAGCCAATGCCGCGTGGCGGCGATGACTTCATCGGCGGAATCGAGTCTGGCTTCGTTGGCGCTCGGGGCGCCCCGGGCGGCGGGATCGTGGGCGGGCATGTCGGCTCTGTCTTGCGGTGAGACGTGCGGCGTGAAGGGCGGCATTTTACGCTTCAGCGCCGGCCGCACGCCGCCTGAACCAATTGCGCCGCCACGCGCGGCGCCGCGAGCACCGGCCCGCAGCCGGGGCCGAATGTCTGACTGGCCGCGAAGACGCCTTCGATCAGCAACGCCAGGGCATCGGCAAGGCCGGCCGGATCGTCGGCGCCCGCCGCCGTCGTCAATTGGGTGAGCCGTTCGATGAGCTGCGCCTTATTGCGCGCCACGATCGCGCGCGCAGGATGCGCCGGGTCGGAAAACTCCGCCGCGACATTGACGAACGGACAGCCGCGATAGCCTTCGCGCGAGGCACGGCGCGCGAGATCCTCGAAATATTGGGCGATTTGGCGCACCGGCTGGCCCGGGTGCATACCGACGCTTTTTTCGAAGTTCCGGAAAAACCCGTCGTTGGCCTGTTCGAGATAAGCGGCGACGAGTTCGTCTTTGGACGCGAACTGCCGATACAGGCTCATTTTGTTCACGCCGGCGCGCTCCACAACGGCATCGACGCCCACCGCGCGCACCCCTTCCTGATAAAAGAGTTCTCCAGCCGCGCGCAGCAGCAACTGCTGCGCGGTGGCGGCGTTGGGATGGGGCCGGGTGTGCGCGGTGGCGGCTTTCGCCGTGGGCTCGCGCGCGCCGGCCGCCGCTAGATG
>JBQCDS010000512.1:0-4449 GCA_051961035.1 Trinickia sp.
CGACGCGCTCGATCCTTGAATTGCTCAGGCGCATCAACCGCGAACTGGGCTTGACGATCGTGCTCATTACGCACCAGATGGAAGTCATCAAGGATGTCTGCGACCGCGTAGCCGTGCTCGATGCCGGGCGGGTCGTGGAAGAGGGCGATGTCGTCGATGTATTCCTCAAGCCGCGGCACGCCGTCACGCGGGCCTTGCTCGGCGACGTCATCGCGCATGAACTGCCGAACGCCGTAAAGGCGCGCGTCGCGACGCATCTCGAGACCGGCGCGGGGCGGCTTTTGCGGCTCGCGTTCGCCGGCGGCGGGGTGGAGCGCCCGGTTTTGTCCGAGACGATCCGCCGCTACGCGCTCGACTTCAATATCCTGCATGGGCAGGTCGACGAAATCCAAGGCCGCGCATTCGGCTCGCTTGCCGTCCTCGCCGACGGCGAGCCCGAGCAACTGAACGCCGCGCTTCTTTTTTTGCGCGAGCAAGGCGTTGTCGTCGAGGAGTTGTCGCATGTTCAGTGAAATGTCCTCGATGTTCGTCCAGTCGTTCTGGGAGACGCTGGTCATGGTCGGTATCTCGGGCGTCGTCGGCGGGCTGGTCGGCTTGCCGCTCGGCGTATTGTTGTTCCTTACCGATCGCGGCGGCGTGCTGCAAAGCGTAGCGGCGAACCGCGTGATGGGCTTCGTCATCAACGCCGTGCGCTCCACCCCGTTCATCATCTTGCTCGTGGCCGTCATTCCGCTGACGCGCGTCGTCGTCGGCACGTCGATCGGCACGGCGGCCGCGGTCGTGCCGCTGACGATCGCTTGCGCGCCGTTCTTCGCACGGCTCGTGGAAACGGCGCTGCGTGAAGTCGATCGCGGGCTCATCGAAACGGCCGAAGCGCTCGGCGCGACCACACGCCAGATCGTCTTGAAAGTCTTGTTGCCCGAAGCGCTGCCGGGCATCGTCGCGGGCCTGACGATCACGTTCGTCTCGCTCGTCGGCTATTCGGCGATGGCCGGCGCGATCGGTGGCGGCGGGCTTGGCGATCTCGGCATTCGTTACGGTTATCAGCGGTTTCTGCCCGAGGTGATGCTGGCGGTGGTCGTCATCCTGATCGTCTTCGTGCAACTGGTGCAATCGTTCGGCGATTGGCTCGTGCGCCATTTGAGCCATCGATGAACCAGCGGGTTAGAGGAGTCGGTCAAACCGCGCAGTTGGCACCCGGGCCGCTTCCTCATAAAATAAAACGATCGTTCGTTATTTTTAGCGCCTGAGCCCCGTCCGGCTCGTTGAGCGCGCGCGTGCCGGCCCGACTTAGGCGCCAATTTGCCCATCGGGGCTTTGCCGAACCGTCGGTAAGTGCGGTCGGGGCATGCGCTGTCGCTATAATGGCCGCTGGGTTGACGTATTCGTAACTTTGGAGCGTGTGCATGAAAATTTTGGTTCCTGTCAAGCGCGTGGTCGACTACAACGTCAAGGTCCGGGTGAAGTCGGACGGTACGGGCGTCGACATTGCGAACGTGAAGATGTCGATGAACCCGTTCGACGAAATCGCCGTGGAAGAGGCGGTGCGTCTGAAGGAAGCGGGCGTGGCGCCGGAAGTGATCGCCGTCTCCGCTGGCGTGACGCAAGCGCAAGAGACGCTGCGCACCGCGCTGGCGATCGGCGCCGATCGCGCGATCCTCATCGAATCGAACGAAGACCTGCAGCCGTTGGCCGTGGCTAAGCTGCTCAAGGCGCTCGTCGATAAAGAACAGCCGCAGCTCGTGATTCTGGGCAAGCAGGCGATCGACGACGACTCGAACCAGACGGGCCAGATGCTCGCCGCGCTTGCGAATCTGCCGCAAGCGACGTTCGCCTCGAAGGTGACGATCGCCGACGGCAAAGCGACGGTGGCGCGCGAAGTGGACGGCGGCGCCGAGACGCTGACGTTGACGCTGCCGGCCGTCGTGACGACGGACCTGCGCCTGAACGAGCCGCGCTACGTGACGCTGCCCAACATCATGAAGGCGAAGAAAAAGCCGTTGGAAACGCTCAAGCCCGAAGACCTCGGCGTGAACGTGGCGCCGCGTCTAAAGACGCTCAAGGTGGCCGAGCCGCCGAAGCGCAGCGCCGGCGTGATGGTGCCGGATGTGCAGACGCTGGTCGGGAAGTTGAAGACCGAAGCCAAGGTGCTGTAAGAGGGAGCGCGAAGAAATGACGATTCTGGTAATTGCCGAACATGACAACGCGTCGATCAAGGGCGCGACGCTGAATACCGTGGGCGCCGCACAGAAAATCGGCGGCGATATCCACGTGCTGATCGCGGGCCACAACGCGCAAGGCGCGGCGGACGCGGCGGCGAAAATCGCCGGTGTGTCGAAGGTGCTGCTGGCCGATGCGCCGCAATTGGCCGAAGGCCTGGCGGAAAACGTCGAAGCCACCGTGCTGAACATCGCGAAAGACTACTCGCACATCGTGGCGCCGGCCACCGCTTACGGCAAGAACGTGGCGCCGCGCGTGGCGGCGAAACTCGACGTCGCGCAGATCAGCGAAATTACCGCCGTGGTGTCGAGCGATACGTTCGAGCGTCCGATCTATGCGGGTAACGCGATCGCCACGGTGCAATCGGGCGACGCGATCAAGGTGATCACGGTGCGTGCCACGGGCTTCGACGCGGTGGCGGCCGAAGGCGGCAACGCATCGGTGGAGCGAATCGAAGCGGCGGCCGATCGCGGCGTTTCGCAGTTCGTGAGCCGGGAAGTGACGAAGCTCGATCGTCCGGAGCTGACGAGCGCGAGCATCATCGTCTCGGGCGGCCGGGGCTTGGGCAGCGGCGAGAACTATACGAAGGTGCTCGAGCCGTTGGCCGACAAGCTCGGTGCGGCGCTGGGCGCCTCGCGCGCGGCCGTGGATGCCGGTTACGTGCCGAACGACTACCAAGTGGGACAGACGGGCAAGATCGTCGCGCCGCAACTGTATGTGGCCGTCGGTATCTCGGGTGCCATTCAGCACTTGGCCGGGATGAAGGATTCGAAGGTGATCGTGGCGATCAACAAGGATCCCGAAGCACCGATTTTCAGCGTGGCCGATTACGGCCTCGTCGGTGATTTGTTCACGCTCGTTCCGGAGCTCGTGAACGCATTGGGCTAGTGCGAAGGCGCCTCGAAATAGGCGCCTGCCACGCGAGACGGCAAGAGGGCGCACGCGCGAGCGGCGCCCTCTTTTTACGTCTTCGACGAAGATTGACGATGAGCTGCACCGCCGCGTTCAACGGTGCGTCGTTGTGCCTGGAGGCGGTGATCGCGAGCGAGAAGGGCAAGAAAGACAGCGCCACAAATGCAAACGACGCCCGGTTAGGGCGCCGTCTGTGCTTCGTTCGGCTACTAAGGGTATGCGTGAGCCGTTACGCGTAGGCGGGTTGTGGGGCGCGGCCCATTTCGCCCAGATAGCGATGGATGGAGAGGTCGTCCGATTGGATCGCCGGGCGGCGGCCCGAGATGAGATCGGCGAGCAACTGGCCGGAGCCGCATGACATCGTCCACCCGAGCGTGCCGTGACCGGTGTTCAAGAACAGATTCGATACCGGCGTGCGGCCGACCACTGGCGTGCCGTCGGGTGTCATCGGGCGCAGGCCCGTCCAGAACGACGCTTGCGAGGTGTCGCCGCCGCCCGGGAACAAATCGTTGACGCACATTTCGAGCGTCTCCCGGCGTGCCTGACGCAGGTTCTTGTCGAAGCCGACGATTTCCGCCATGCCGCCGACGCGAATGCGATCGTCGAAGCGCGTGATCGCGATTTTGTACGTTTCATCGAGCACGGTGGATACCGGCGCTTTGGCGGCATCGACGATGGGCGCCGTGATCGAATAGCCCTTGAGCGGGTAGACCGGGATCTTCGCAATGCTGGACAGCAATTGCGTGGAGTACGACCCAAGCGCAACGACGAAGGCATCCGCGCGCAATGTTTCGCCGCCGCAACGGACGCCGGCGATGCGCCCGCCCGCCATCTCTAACGCGTCGATCGGCGTATTGAAGCGGAACGTGACGCCGAGCGATTCGGCGAGCGCGGCGAGCCGCGTGGTGAACAACTGGCAATCGCCCGTTTCGTCGCCGGGCAACCGCAGGCCGCCCGTCAACTTATGCGAAACGGCGGCCAACGCGGGCTCGGCCCGCGCGAGTTCGGCGGGGCTCAACAACTCGTGAGCCACGTTGGCGTCCTTCAGCACGGCGATGTCTTTTTGTGCGCCGTCGAGCTGCTGCTGCGTGCGAAACACTTGCAGCGTGCCGCCCGTGCGGCCTTCGTATTCGATGCCGGTATCGGCGCGCAACGCCTGCAAACAGTCGCGACTGTATTCGGCGAGGCGCACCATCCGGCCTTTGTTGACGGCATAGCGCTCGGCGGTGCAGTTTTGCAGCATCTGCCACATCCAGCGCAATTGGAACTGCGTGCCGTCCAGACGGATTGCGAGAGGCGCGTGCTTCTGGAACATCC
>JBQCDS010000513.1:0-7052 GCA_051961035.1 Trinickia sp.
TAGGCAACCTACATCGCGTTGCTCGTGTCTCGCTTATGCGACCTTCATGCGACCTTCATGCGACCTTGATGCGACGTTTACTTCGCCGTCGGCATGGCGAATTCCGCACCCTTTTCGATGCTCTCCGGCCACCGCTGCATGATCGACTTTTGCTTCGTATAGAAACGCACGCCTTCTTCGCCGTACGCATGCGTGTCACCGAAAAGGCTGCGCTTCCAGCCACCGAAGCCGTGCCACGCCATCGGCACCGGAATCGGCACATTGATGCCGACCATACCGACTTCGATCCGGCGCCCGAACTCGCGGGCAATGTGGCCGTCGCGCGTGAAGCAAGCCACGCCGTTGCCGAATTCATGTGCGTTGATCAGTTCGATCGCCTCGGAGAAATCCTTGACCCGAACGCACGCGAGCACCGGGCCGAAGATTTCCTCCTTATAAATGCGCATCTCGGGCGTGACGTTGTCGAACAGCGTGCCGCCCGTGAAGAAACCGTCTTCATGGCCGGCAACCTTCAGGCCGCGTCCATCGACGACGAGCGTCGCACCTTCCTTCACGCCTTCGGCGATGTAACCCTCGATGCGCTCGAGCGATTGACGCGTGACGACCGGGCCCATTTCCGCATCGGGCTCCATGCCGTTCTTGATCACGAGCGTACGTGCACGTTCGGCAAGACGCGGGATGATCTTGTCGGCGACATCGCCAACGAGCAGCGCCACGGAAATGGCCATGCAACGCTCGCCGGCCGATCCGTACGCCGCGCCGACGAGCGCATCGACGGCCTTGTCGAGTTCGGCGTCCGGCATCACGACCATGTGATTCTTCGCTCCGCCGAGTGCTTGAACACGCTTGCCGTGCTTGGCGCCTGTTTCATAGATGTAGTTCGCGATCGGCGTCGAGCCGACGAAACTCACGGCCCGCACATCGGGATGCTCGAGCAGCGCGTCGACAACCACCTTATCGCCTTGGACGACATTGAACACACCGTCGGGCAAGCCCGCCTGCTTGAGCAGGTCGGCCATGAATAGCGATGCCGACGGATCGCGTTCGCTCGGCTTGAGAATGAAGCAATTGCCCGCTGCGATGGCGACGGGGAACATCCAGCACGGCACCATGCAGGGGAAATTGAACGGCGTGATGCCGGCCACGACGCCCAGCGGCTGTCGCATCGTCCAGTTGTCGATGCCCGTGGATACTTGATCCGTGTAGTCGCCCTTGAGCAGTTGCGGAATGCCGCAGGCGAACTCGATGACGTCGATGCCGCGCGACACTTCGCCCTGTGCGTCGGAAAACACCTTGCCGTGCTCGGCCGTGATCATGGCGGCGAGTTCGTCACGGTGTTGGTTCATCAATTCGAGGAAGCGCAGCAGCACGCGTGCGCGGCGGATCGGCGGCGTATCGCTCCATGCGCGAAACGCGGCTTTCGCACTAGCTACCGCGGCCTCGACATCGGCGGGTTCGCCCAGCAGCAGCTTACGGGCGCGCGCGCCGGTGGCGGGATTGAAGACCGGCTGGCTGCGCGTACCGTTGCCGCTCACGCGCTGCCCGTGGATAAAGTGTCCGACATCGGCGGTATCGTCGTAGGCTTGCATCTCGTCTCCTTGGCATAAATAAGCGATATCCGCAGTGTAGGGAGCGCAACGCCAATCCGAAAGGCGCTATTATTGAACTCATTGTTTTCTACAGCGAACAATGCACGTATGGAAAGCCAAAACATTGAAGGCCTCTGGACACACGTCCATTGGCTCGCGATGCTTGCAGAGCAGGGCAGCTATACGGCGGCCGCATCGCGCCTGGGGGTGAGCAAAGCCGCGGTGAGCCAACGCATTTCTGAACTCGAACGGGCGGCCGGCATATCGCTGGTGCAGCGCACCACGCGCAGCGTGAGGCTGACCGAGGCGGGCCAGCGGCTGGTGGACGATACGCGGGTGCAGTACGCGCAGATCGCGGCGAGCTTCGCCAGCGTGCGCGAACTCGCGGGCGTGGCGCGCGGGCTCGTGCGGGTGACGGCGCCGGTGGCGTTTGCGCGCCAGCAGTTAGTGCCGAAACTGCCCGCGTTTTTGCGTGCGAATCCGGAGATCAAGGTGCAATTGGAAGTGTCGGATCGGCTCATCGCGCTCGCGGCGGAAGGCTTCGATCTGGCGATTCGCCATAGCGCGGCGGCGCCCGATACCCACGTTGCGTGGACGCTTTGCGAAACACATTCGGTGATCGTGGCGACACGCGCGTATTTGCGCCGGCGCGGAGTGCCCAAGGCACCGGAGGAACTCGCCGCGCACGACTGCTTGGTTTATCCGCGCACGACGGGCCCTGCGATCTGGTCCTTTAAGCGAAAAGGGGTGCGCAAGCCGACGGCGGAAAAAGCGATCACGCTGCCCGTGGGCGGACAATTCTCGGCCAACAACAGCGAAGCGCTCCGCGATGCGGCGCTCGAGGATTTGGGGATCGCTTTGCTGCCCGACTTCACGGCGCAGGCGGCGGTGCAGGCTGGCAAACTCATTGTCGTGCTTCCGGAATGGCGCGTCACGGGGGCGTTCGCCGAGCAGCTTTTTATCTTGCGCCCGTACGCCTCGCATGTGCCCCGCGCAGTAAGCCACTTCGTCAGCTATCTGCGGGAGAGTTTCGCGGGTGGATTCGGCTGGTGAGAGTGGGAAGCCTAAGAGGGGCCTCGCACCGTTTCCGTTTGCAATCCGAGATTTCTGCGGCCGTTGAAAACTTTATGCGGCTGCCTTGAGTTGATCCGCCACGAGGCCGAATTCGCGAGCGATCGATTGCAGCCGGTCCTGCCATTCCCAGACGCCGAACGCATCGTGTACGTTTTGCAGGCAGCTCAGCAGTGCGACCGTACGCTCTTCATAGACGTTGATCTTCGCCTTGATGAGCGCTTTGCGCAGCGCGGCGATACCGGCATCCATATAGTGGGGATGGCTGGCCGTGCCGATCACGTAGCGCACGGGCACGCCTTCCATGGCGCTCGAATAGTTCGCCGGGCGAATGAAGTGCCCGACCGGGCAGCCGCCACACGCGCCGCGATAGGCGCCGCCGCCTCGCGGAAGCAGTGCGGCGCCGCGTTGCGCATTCAGGTGCGCGACGACTTCGTCGAAGATTTCTTGATGCGTCAAAAAGCGAATCGTCTTCATGATCTATCTCCCACGGCGGCCGCTGGTTGTTCGGAGTGGCGGTGCAAGCGGCTGTCGTTCGATGACTTCACTATGGTCGACGCCGGCGATAAGCGAAATCAGCGGATGCGGAGACGTATGTAGGACGCGCGGGTGGAATGTAGGCATCGTCTGACAAACGTTGCCCGGAAAGCGGATGGATGAGCACTCGTCAGTGGGGAAGCCCGCGCGGTGTTCGGCGCCGGCGACAAGCGCCGATTTTGTTTTCGAGTCGATTGCTTATCGTTGTGGTACCGATTGTGCTGGCTTGCACGGCGCGGCGCGGTGCATTTGGAGCCGCTCCTTATCGTGCAGGGACGCCAAGGCGTGCGGTGCCGCCTGTTGCGTCAGTCAAACCGATCGGTACCGCAGCGGGAGACGAGCAATGCGACGAATTCAACACGGCGTGTCTATTGCAATCCTTGCCCTAGCCATTTCACTGCAGGCCGCATGCGGTGGGCATAGCGGTAGTTCGGACATCGGAAGCGGCGCGGGCGGCGGCGCATCCAATCCGCCCGGTGGCGTCAGTTTGCAGATCGTCTCGTTCGGCGACAGTCTCTCGGATGTCGGCACTTATGCGCCGCTTGCGAGTTCGCTGGGCGGGGGACGATTCACGACGAACCCCGGGCAAGTGTGGTCTCAGGACGTGGCGCAGTATTACGGCGACACGCTCACCCCCGCGTATACGATCGACATTACGCATAAGTTGACCGCTCAAAGTGGCTTGGGCTATGCGGAGGGCGGCGCGACGGTGGCGACGCCGGCGAACACCTACGATTTCCTTTCCGATGTGATCGGCGATATCGAAATGCCGGTCAATGAACAGGTAGCAAACTATTTGGCCGCGCATGGGAGTTTCAATTCGAACCAACTCGTGCTCGTCTGGGCCGGGTCGAACGATGTGCTCCGGGCAGGGGCGCTTCCTGCCGCGGCTGCGACGGTACAGACAGCGGCAAACGCGCTCGCTCAAGTAGTGGTGCAGATCGTTCAAAACGGAGGCACGCATGTCGTGCTGGTGAATGTTCCGAATGTCGGGCTTTCTCCAGATGGCATCGCGCAGCCCGATGGCGGCGCAAACCTGACCCAGTTATCGCAGATCTTCAACGACAGCTTGAATGCGGCCTTGCAGACTGCGGGCCTGCAAGGCAGGGTCATCCAGGTCGATTCGTATACCTGGGTGAACCAGATGGTCGCGAATTTCCAAGCCAACGGGTTCGCCGTATCGAACACCGGTGTTGCTTGCGATCCCTCGAAAACGCCCCATCAGACAGCGTTGCTGTGCTCCGTATCGACGTACGTGACACCCAATGCCGACCAAACGTACATGTTCGCCGACGACTTGCATCCGAGCACGCATCTGCATGCCTTGTTCGCGCAGTACGTGGAGCAGCAAATCGCGGCGAGTGGGTTGGGGCATTGAGGCGCTGGGGCGAACGCATCAATATCTCGGGCGAGCCGCGCCCCGGTGTCCGCACAAAAGCGCTTACCGCAGCGCATGACATCGGGTACGCGAAACAGCGCCGGGTCCACCTGCGGGAGGTCAGTAGTGAGATCGGACACGTTTGCCCTCGGTGATCATTTCCGCATTCCTCAGGCGCACTCGTACCAGTCTTTCGATCGGTTGACGATGCGCACCACGAGCAGCATGACGGGCACCTCAATGAGCACGCCCACGACCGTCGCGAGCGCGGCCCCTGAGTTGAAACCGAAAAGGCCGATTGCAGTGGCGACCGCCAGTTCAAAGAAGTTCGAAGCGCCAATCAGCGCTGACGGACAGGCGATGTTGTGCTTTTCGCCGACCGCGCGATTGAGCCCATACGCAAGGGCCGAGTTAAAAAACACCTGGATCAAAATTGGCACAGCCAGCAGCACGATGACGAGCGGCTGCTTTAGGATGGCCTCGCCCTGGAACGCGAAGAGCAGCACCAGCGTCGCCAGTAACGCGGTGATGGACCACGGGCCTATTTTTGCCATCGCGGCATTGAACGCCGCCTGTCCCCTCACGAGGAGCACCTTGCGCAGTATCTGCGCGAGAATGACCGGAATCACAATGTAAAGCACGACGGAAGTGAGCAGCGTCGCCCACGGCACCGTAATCGCGGAAATGCCGAGTAGGAGGCCGACGAGCGGCGCAAAGGCGACCACCATGATGCTGTCATTGAGCGCGACTTGCGAGAGCGTAAACAGCGGATCGCCATCGGTCAGCCGGCTCCAGACAAACACCATCGCTGTACAGGGCGCGGCGGCAAGCAAGATCAGTCCCGCGACGTAACTGTCCAGTTGCTCTGCGGGCAGCATCGGCGCAAACAGATGCTTGATGAAGAGCCATGCGAGCAGCGCCATGGAGAAGGGTTTAACCAGCCAGTTGACGATGAGCGTGACGCCGATGCCCTTAACATGTTGGCGTACCTCATGCAGCGAGCCGAAGTCGACCTTGATGAGCATTGGGATGATCATTACCCAGATCAGCAGGCCGACTGGCAGATTGACGTGCGCGTATTCCATCCGGCCGATTGCCTGGAAGACTCCAGGCAGGATCTGCCCAAACGAAATGCCGGCGACGATGCACAGCACGATCCAGACGGTCAGGTATCGCTCAAAGAAGCTGATGGCCGGCTTCGCGGCCGACTTCCGCGAAGCGGCAACATGCGGGGTGCTCATAGGTGACTCAATGGAAAGGTTCAGCTGTGAAGGATGTCGTTCAGCGCTTGCTGCAACTGGGTGTTATCTAAATGTTCCAATGGGAGCGTGAGCAGTTGGAGCATGCGGTAGCCGATCGCTTCGCGCGTGAGTTCGAACGTCTGCCGCTTGCCTTCATCGCCGCCCGGCGCGTTCGCCGGATCGGCGTAGCCCCAGTGAACCTTGACGGGGCTGCCCGGCCAGAACGGACACGGTTCGGCCGCAGCGCTGTCGCAGACCGTGATGACGATGCGCATGTGCGGTGCGCCATCCTGCGCGAATTCATCCCAGCTTTTGCTGCGATAGCCTTGCGTATCGATGCCCGCGTTCGTCAGCGCTTCAAGTGCGAACGGATTGATGCGTCCGCTCGGGGCGCTGCCCGCGCTATACGCGCGGACGTCCTTGCCGAGCTTCTTCGCCCAGTGGTTCAGCATGCCCTCGGAAAGCACACTGCGTGCAGAATTGTGTGTGCACAGAATGAGTACGTTCGTGGTCATGGTGTTATAGCGTCAACGTGGACGTGAAACCGCTTAATGTTGGTTCTCCGTCAACATTTGCACGAGTCCGCGCCTGGCTCAAGGCAAGGTTGCCCCTGGCAGCAGTTTTCGGTCAGAAAGCCAAGCACCGCGCTCATCTGATCATAGACGGCCCGATAGATCAGGCTGCGCCCGTCGCGCTCCTGCGTGACGAGCCCCGCGTGCATCAGCTCCTTCAGGTGAAAGGAGAGCGTCGCGTTGGGAACGTCGAGTTGCTCCGCCATGGCGCCCGGCGTCAACCCGGTCGGACCAACGACGACCAGCATGCGGAACACACGCAGGCGTAGCTCGTGAGCGAGCGCCGCAAGTGCGCGGATAACGTCTTTATTTTCCATAATTCCAATATAGTCGAAATATAGCGTAAAAGCAAATCGCTGTGGCAGTTAAAGCACACCCAACCCTCCAGCTTCTCGAAGGCTCGCTATGGATGACCTCCTAGTCCTGAGCGATGTTCACAGCGCCGCCGCCACGCCCCACGCGCGATCGAACCCGATAACGCCCCGGACTCACCCCATACATCCGCCTGAAGGCAAGGCTGAACGCCGTTGCCGACTCATAGCCTATTTGCCGCGCAATGGCGGCGAGCGGTTCGTCCCCTGCTTTCAGTACGCTACACGCCAACGTCAAGCGCCAGCGCGTCAGATACTCGAGCGGCGGCAGGCCCACCTGCGCCCTGAAGCGC
>JBQCDS010000514.1:0-12094 GCA_051961035.1 Trinickia sp.
CAATTGACAGCCAAGAAGGCGTGCTTGCGCCGCAAGCTCAGCTCGTGAATGGTCTGCGCCGCGACTTCCTTGCCCGTGCCCGATTCGCCGACAAGTAGAACCGACGCAGCGGTGGGTGCGACGCGACCGACTTGGTCGTAGACCGATTGCATCGCGGGCGAACTGCCGAGCATCAAACCGAAACGGCCCATGCGACGCAGCTCGCCGCGCAGCGTGCCGATTTGCGCTTTCAGATCGCCCGCGCGCGGCAGCCGATCGAGCACGGCCTTCACGCGCTGCATGTTGATAGGCTTGACGAGGTAATCCGACGCGCCCATCTTGAGCGCGGTCACGGCCGACTCGACGGTCGCATGGCCCGTGATCACGACGATTTCCACGCCCGATCGCGGATCGAGATCCTCGAACAAGTCGACGCCGCTGCCGTCCGGCAACTGCAAATCCGTAAACACGACGTCCGGCGTTTGGCGCACGAGATGAATGCGGGCCTCGCGCAAATCGCCGGCCGTCGCGGTCGTCAAGCCGTCGGCGGCGATGATCGATACGAGGGCTTCACGGGTTTCAGGGTCGTCGTCGACTATCAGCACATGTGGCATCTGGTTTCGCTGGTCAGTGTTGAATACGGTTGGAAAACGGGGCGCGACTCGACGTTCGACGCGAACGCCGCCCCGCTCGTCACGCTATATTGTGCCTAGACGTGACGAGTCAGGCGAGCGATTCAGCACTCCGAAATGAATCGAGCGCCGCCTGAGCGGGCGGCGCAGTGGGCTGGCCAGCGCGCGAAGCAGTGTCAGCTATGCCCGTGAGGGAAAATCCATGCGTCGCGCGTGCCGCCAATTTGTCCGAAACTGCCGTGGCCTGCGCCATCGGAAGCGGCGCCCCGCGCCGGCGCGCTGTCCGACATCGAAGACGCCGCGGCGGCGCCGGTCGCTACCGTGCCGCCTTCGCCTTCCCACCGGTTCAGCTCGCCTGCGAGGCGCGCCTGCGACGCCCGGTGCTTTTGCGCCCAGCGCAACGCGAGCATGCCACCCACCGCGACGAGCGCGCCGAAAATGCCGATTTTAGGACGAGCCATGAAATTCCCCTAGCATTAACGAATGCGAGGATAAGCGGTGCGCACTGCCTGGATCTTCTTCTCTTGTTCGGATCGCACTGAGCCGCACGAGTTCCGCTTACCGTCGAATTCCGCGAGCCGCATTTTCCATGCCAAAAGCAAGACGCGATGCGGCTGCGCCGAGCACAGGTTGCGTGGTTAAATACTCTTTGGAACTCCGTAGGCGCACGGCCGCCGAAGGAAGGTCAGATTTAAATTCGCATTGACATTCACTTCCCCTTTGGGCGGCGACGCCCCATGGATTGCAATCACATGCCCGAGTCCACCGAAGTTGAAGCGCCAGCCGCAGCGCGTGAACAAGACGCAGCGGCACGATTCGCGAAGAGCCTTGCACGCGATGCGGCGGGGCTCGAATCGTACGGGATGCTCTACGGCTCCTCGCCGTCGATGCTCGAGCTTTACGAGCAGATCGAACGTGTCGCATCCACGGATGCCACCGTGCTGGTGGTCGGCGAATCCGGCACCGGCAAGGAATTGGTCGCTCGCACGATCCACGACCGCAGCGCGCGCAAGGACGGCCCGTTCGTCGCCGTGAACTGCGGCGCGATTCCCGATAGTCTGATCGAGGCCGAGTTGTTCGGTCACGAGCGTGGTAGTTTCACCGGCGCCGTGCAGGGCCGCGCCGGCTATTTCGAGCATGCGAACGGCGGCACGCTGTTCCTCGACGAAGTCACGGAAATGATGCCGGTGCGCCAGGTCAAGCTGCTGCGGGCGCTGGAAACCGGCACGTTCTATCGTGTCGGCGGAACCGAGCTGCTGCGCAGCGACGTGCGCGTCATCGCCGCCACCAATCGCGACCCGATGGTGGCCGTGAAGGAAAACGGCTTGCGCGAGGACTTGATGTACCGGCTCGCCGTCTTCCCGTTGCGGGCGCCCCCGCTGCGCGAGCGAGAGGGCGATCGCGAATTGCTTGCGCAACACTTCCTTGCCGAATTGAACGCACAAGAAGGCACGAACAAAGCGTTCAGCAAACGCGCCAAGGAAACCCTGCGCACGTACTCATGGCCTGGCAACGTACGGGAACTGAAAAACAGCGTCTACCGCGCGTTCATTCTGGCCGAGAAAACGGTCGAGATCGAGCATCCGCGGCTTGCCGCGCGTTCGAAGAAGGCTGTGACGCAGGGCGATGCGATGAGCATCTGGGTTGGCACGCCGCTAGCCGAAGCGCAGCGGCAGATCATCCTCGGTACGCTCAAGCACTGCGGCGGCGACAAACGGCGTGCGGCGAAAGCGCTCGGCGTGAGCCTAAAGACGCTCTATAACCGCCTCGGTGCCTATGAGGACGAAGACGACGCTCCCGCCACCGACGCGTAAAAACGAAACGCCGCACGGTGCCCTGTGCAACAGGGCGCATGCGGCGCGGTGATATGTGTCGATACACGCGGGCGGTGCGGCGCCGCGCTTAGGATTCGACGTCTTCGAGGCTGAAGATTTCGGTCTGGTCGTTGTACGAGAAGATCTCGCCGTAGCGGCCCCAGTTGATGACGGCGTCCAGTGTTTCCTCGGCGGCGCTATCGGAAAGGAAATCCTCCAACTCTTGCTCGAAGCGCACACGCGGCGCACGATGGCCCGGCCGCTCGTTGAGCACCTTCTTGATTCGCGCCGCGAGCGGCACGTGCCGCAGCAGGTGCTCGGCGAACATCATCTTGCGCTCCTGCGTGCCGAATTCCGCGAACACGCGCGCCGGCGGCGTGAGGAAGATGTCGCCTTCGCGCACGTCGGTGAAACCGAGATGCTGCAACGCTTCGGCGATCGGGAACAGATCGTCCACCTCGAGATGCAGCGAACGCGCGATTTCCGGCATATCGGCCCGGCCGTGGTACGGCGGAGCGGCCAACGTTTCGATCAAACCCGCCATCAGGTTCGTCGAGACGCTCGGCAACCAGCTGCCGAGTACGAGCCCCTTCTTCGTCGCTTCGTCGGTACGACGCGCCGTCATCTTCGCGTAGATTTCGTCGACAAGCCTTCTGAAGGCCGGGTCCAACCGGTTGCGCGGGTGCGCGAACGGCACCTTGATTTCGGCCAGCACCCGCCCCGGATTCGACGCAAGCACGAGAATGCGATCGCACATGAACACCGCTTCCTCGATGTTGTGCGTGACGATCAGAACCGATTTGATCGGCATGCGCCGTTGCGTCCACAAATCGAGCAAGTCGGTGCGCAGCGTCTCGGCCGTCAGCACGTCCAGCGCCGAAAACGGTTCGTCCATCAGCAGCAGCGTCGGATCCACCACGAGCGCGCGCGCGAAGCCCACACGCTGGCGCATCCCGCCCGACAGCTCGCGTGGGTACGCGTTTTCGAACCCGTCGCGGCCTATCAAAGCGATCGCCGCGCGCGCGCGCTCGCGACGCTCGCGCGCCCCGACGCCTAGCGCTTCGAGCCCCGCTTCCACGTTCTGCAGTACCGTGAGCCACGGAAACAGCGCGAACGTTTGAAACACCATCGCCACGCCTTCCGCCGGACCGGACAGCGGCTCGCCGAGGTAGCTGACTTCACCGGCGGTCGGCTCGATCAGGCCCGCGATGATGCGCAGCAGCGTCGATTTGCCCGAGCCCGAACGCCCGAGCAGCCCGACGATCTCGCCTTCGCGCAGCGATAGGTTGACGTCGTCCAGCACGAGCAACTCGCCCTGCGCCTTCGAAAAGCCGCGGCGCACGCCCTTGACGTTGAGGACTTCCCCGCCCAGACGCGGCGTGGCCGTGCCGGCGAACGGTGCGGCGCTTAGGTCAGCTTTGGGATTTTGCATTGCGCTTCACTCTTTGCAATTGAGCACTCGGCGGGCGCGCCCCCCGCGTGAGGCGCCCGTACGGCATCAGGTCAATCGAGCCGCAGCTTCGCTTCCGCGTAGGCATGCAACGGGCGCCACAGCAGACGATTGAACAGCGTCACGAACAACGACATCACGGCGATGCCGAGGATGATCTTCGGAAAATCGCCGGCGGCCGTGTACTGAGCGATGTAGGCCCCGAGCCCGTGTGCGACGACCTTCGTGTTGCCCCACTGCACCCACTCCGCAACGATGCTCGCATTCCACGCGCCGCCCGATGCCGTGATCGCCCCCGTCACGTAATACGGAAAAATGCCAGGCAACATGGCTTGGCGCCACCATTGCCAGCCGCGAATGCGGAAGTTCGTCGCGGCTTCGCGGTAGTCGTTCGGATAGGCCGTGGTGCCCGCGATGACGTTGAACAGGATATACCACTGCGTCCCGAGCACGATGAGCGGCGACAACCAGATATCGGCGTTCAGGTGAAACCGCACGATGACGATCACGAACACCGGAAACAACAGGTTCGCCGGAAAGGCGGCGAGGAACTGGGCGAGCGGCTGCACTTTCTCGGCAATGGCGGGCTTGAGGCCGATCTTGACGCCGACGGGCACCCAGATCAGCGACGACAGCGCGATCAGCACCACGACGCGAGCGAGCGTAATGAACCCGAGTACGAAGACGTGACCGACTTCCTCGCCCGTCACGCCCGTGCGCACATAGGTGACGACGCGCCACGCCACGTAAGCCGTGCCGGCCAACACGATCAGGCCCCACGCGATATCGCCCACGAGCGAGCGCTTATGCTTGCCGGCCAAGCGCGCGAACGACGCGTTGTCCACACGCGGCACGCGCAGCGGCACGCGCGCGAGCTTCGCGAAAATCCACCCAACCGGAACGAGCAGCCGATGGATGAGCCGCGTGCGACGCACGAGATCGAGCAGCCACGATTCGGGGGCATCGCCCGAGCTCGTCGTCTCCATGCGGAATTTGTCGGCCCAGGCGACGAGCGGGCGGAACATCAGTTGATCGTAGGCAAGGATCACGATCGCCATGGCCAGGATCACCCAGCCGATCGCGCCGAGGTTCTTCTCCGCGATCGCTTGCGCGAGATAGGCGCCGATCCCGGGCAGCGTGATCGTGTGGTTGCCGACGGTGATCGCTTCCGAGGCGACGACGAAGAACCAGCCGCCCGACATCGACATCATCATGTTCCAGATCAAGCCCGGCATCGAGAACGGCACTTCGAGCTTCCAAAAGCGCTGCCAGGCCGTCAGGTGAAAGCCGCGCGACACTTCATCGAGATCGCGCGGCACGGTGCGCAGCGACTGGTAGAAGCTGAACGTCATGTTCCACGCCTGGCTCGTGAAAATCGCGAAGATCGCCGCGAATTCGGCGCCGAGCACGCGCGATGGGAACAGGGCAAGGAAAAACGTGACGGTAAACGAGATGTAGCCGAGCACCGGCACCGATTGCAGGATGTCCAGGATCGGCACGAGCACCATACCCGCGCGGCGGCTCTTGGCGGCCACGGTGCCGTACACGAGCGTGAAGACGAGCGACGCGACGATGGCGGCCAGCATGCGCAGCGTCGTTCGCAGCGCGTACTCGGGCAGCATCGCGGGATTGAGCGAGATGACTTGCGTCTTGAGCGTGGAAATCGGCGCCATCGTCTGGTGAAAGCCGATCGCCGCCATCGCGAGCGCGCAGATGATCAGCGGGAAGGCGACGAAATCCCAGCGGTTCGGAGCCAGCCGCCAAGCGGACGCATTGGCGGTTCGGTTCAAGTTGAAGCCGAAATCCATCAAGCCTCCTTCACGGCGCGCGCGAAGCGGCGAGCGCGATCAAGCAGGCCAAGCGCGCAGCCAGGCGCGGCCGGCGAATGGGTACGGCGGCACGCGCGCAAGAGCGCTGAACGATCCAAGACACGGAATACAGGCATGAGCGTATGGTTGCGGTGATGCGTTTTGAGCGCGAATCGTTGACTGCTAGCCGCCCGTCCTGGCTGCCGGCGCTATGCCGCCGTTTCGACGGCACGACACTACTACAACCTGTGTTTCAGGCACAACCGCACGCACCACAAAATTCGCGCCCGACCGTGTATAAGTACCGCGATGGATGCAGTGAATACCCGAGAACGCGAAATTATGCCGCGAAGCGGCTGTGCCGGATACCCATGAGCTCGGCGGTCGCGGTCCGCGCTCAAGGTGAAATCGGCGAACAAACGGTACTTCGGCGAGAGCGGGTATCATCGGCGTTTAGTGGCGAGTGAGCCTACCGACCTACCGGGAGATGCGCATGAAAGGAAATCTGGTCATCGTCTGCCGCGACCAAGATGCAACCGCATTCGACGAACTCATGGCCGAATACGGTGCGTTCCAGACCAGGCTGTCGTCCACCTCGTGGTATTTGAAGCTCGACGCCGAGCCCGAGGAGATCCAGGAAGAGATTTTGGCGCGGCTCGGCAAGTACACCACGCACTACATCTTCGAAGCGAACAGCGTCACCTACAACACGGTGGATAGCGAGGCGGCCGCCGCGCTCGATTCGCTGTTCGCCGAGTGACGGCTCGATAGCCTGCGAAGGTCGAAGGTCGACCTTCGACGCTCGCGCATCGCTTACACGCCGGGCGGCGGCCTCGCCCTACCAGGCGCTCTCCGATTGGGGCGCCGAGCGGGCCGTGGCCGCGAACGGGAACGTCATGGCCACGCGCAAGCCGCCCTCTTTCGCGTTGCCGATTTCGCACGCCCCGCCTAGCCGGCGCACCAGACGCTCGACGATCGCAAGGCCTAGGCCGCTATGGCCGTTGCCGCCGCGCGCCGGATCGAGCCGGACGAACGGCCGGCTGGCATTGACGAGGTCTTGCGGCGCGATGCCGTGTCCGTGGTCGCTGACCGACAGTTCCCAGCCTGCTTGCGTGCGCGCCGTCGCCACCACGACGGGCGGCGCGCCGTAGGCGTGCGCGTTGTCGAGCAGATTCGAGAGGATACGTTCGAGCGTCGCCGTCGGCAGACGAAAGCCGGGGCCGGCCGCCAAAGCCGTTCGCACAGCGGGGCTGCCTGGCGCGACGGCGCGATAGGTCCGCGCGATCCGCGCGCATTGTTCGTCCACATCGACAGGCTCGCTGCCGTCCGTCCCGTCGTGCGCGAACACGAGGAATTGATCGACGATGTGAGCGAGTGCGTCGACGTCGCGCACCACGCCGTCGCGCATCTTGGGCTCGTCCATCATCTCGGCGCGCAGGCGCAGCCGCGCAAGCGGCGTCTTCAAATCGTGCGCGACGCCGGCCAGCATGACGGCGCGATCTTGCTCCGCGCGCGATACCTCGCGCACCATCTGGTTGAAGCCATGCGTCAGTTCGCGCAACTCGCGCGGCCCGCGCTCGGGGACGGGCGGCACCGCCTGCCCTCGCCCGAAACGCACGACGGCTTGCGCGAGTGCCCTGAGCGGCTGCTGCAAGCGCCACGCGACGAACAGGGCGCACATGACCGCCAACGAAAAGATGATCGCCAGCCATTCGAACATCTGATCGCGCGGGCGCGGCGGATGCAGCGACGTCATCGGCACGACGATCCAGTTCTGATCGGACGCCTCGTGTACCCATAAGGTGGGCGGGCGGGCCGGCGGCCCGATCCGCACGAGCGAGCCGGGCGGCAGGCGGTCGCGGATTTCTTGTGCGAAGCGCGCGAGCGGCTTGGGCAAATCTTGATTGGCGGGCGGCACTTCCTTGCTGCCAGGATCGACGAGGCGCACGCGCGAAGGCAGCGGCACCGAAGGCGTGCGGGCAACGTGTTGGCGCACGGCGTCGATCAGAAAGGCCTCTTCCTCGACGGCGTAACGCGCCTGCGCCTGACTGCGCTCGACGCGGATCAGCACGAACCAGGCGAAGTGCGAAATCAGCAGAACGGCCACCACCAGCAGCGCGAGCCTGCCGAACAGCGAATCAATTGGGCGCCGCATTCGGTTCGCCGTTGGGGACGAAAACATAACCGCGCCCGCGTACGGTTTGGATGAAGCGTGGCGTCGACGGATCCGACTCGAGGATACGCCGCAGCCGCCAAACCTGAACATCGATGCCGCGGTCGGTGCCGTCGTACTCGGGCCCATGCAGCAATTCGAGCAGCCGTTCGCGCGTGAGCGTGCGCATCGGGTGGTTCACGAAAATTTTCAGCAGCGCGAATTCGCTGCCGGATAGCGTGAGCGGACGCCCCTCCAAATTGAGCGTGCGCGCCTGGAAATCGAGTTGAAACCGGCCGAAGCCGAACGGCTCTCGCTGCTCGGGGGCCGCCGACGGAATGGTGCGGCGCCTGCGCAGCACTGCCTGCACGCGAGCGAGCAACTCGCGCGGGTTGAACGGCTTGCCGAGGTAATCGTCGGCGCCCAATTCGAGCCCGACGATGCGGTCGACGTCGTCGGCGCGCGCGGTCAGCATGATCACGGGGATGTCGTCGCCCGTCGCACGCAGCTTGCGCAGCGCGGTGAGGCCGTCCACGCCCGGCATCATCAGATCGAGCACGATGAGGTCCGGGCGTTCGCGTTCGAGGCGGCGCTCGAGCGAGGCGGCGTCGTGCAGCACCGAGACTTCGATGCCTTGACGGACGAGATAGTCGCGCAGCAGGTCGCGCAGTTCGGCGTCGTCGTCGACGACAAGTATTTGAGTAGCCATGGGCGAAAGTGTAACGCCAGCGGTGTACGAAACGGTACGGGCGCACGGGCAAAGGGTTACGGGAGGTTACTGTCGAAGGCGCCGGTAACGCCCGGTAATGGCCGGCATCGGGCAGGTAACACGCTCAATCGGGGCTGCGACTAGCCTTGACTGAGCCGACGGTGCCGATGCGAATACGCCGGTTCCGTCGCTTTCGATTAGGAGTCAACGAATGAACGGCTTTTCTCGCATGTCCCGCGCTTCTCGCGCTTTTCGCATTACTCGGCTCTCCGGCAGCCCTGCCCGAGTGCTCGCAACCGCAGCCGCCGCGCTGACTCTCTCGCTGGGGGTGGCCTATGCGGCCGGCGTGGATGCCCCGGCCCCCGGCGCGCCGTGGCACCACCGCGACGGCCGCATGATGGGCAAACAACTTGCCGAGCTGCACACCAAGCTCAAGCTCACACCTGCGCAGGAACAGCTTTGGCAAACTGCGATGGACACGCTGAAGCGCGACCGCAGCGCCGAACGGGCCAATCACGACAAAATGCGCGAGCAGTTCAAGGCGATGCAGCAGCAGCCGATTCTCGACCTGAACGCGCTCGATTCGGCGCACGAGCAAGCCATGCAAGAGAACGCGCGCCTGCACCAGGAAACCGCCAAGGCTTGGCTGGCTGTCTATAACGCGCTGGACGATCAGCAAAAAACCATGGTGAGCGATCTGCTCAAGCGGCACTTCGCCCGTATGGAATCGATGCACCAGCGCATGCACGAGCGCTGGCAGCAGCATCGGGCGGCTTCCGGCACCGCGCCGGCCCAGCCCTGATTCGATCCGTCGAACCGTCGCATCGCCTTGATCGATAGGACGATGCGAGCTTCGCTTACAAACGCCGCGCGCCCGACGGGCCGCGGCGTTTGTGCATTTCGGCGGGCGTTCCGGAGCGGCGGTTGTCAGGGCCAACGCAGGCGACAGAACCCTGAGAGAACCTACTTATCGGGTTCCCCGCACTAGCGCCGACCGCGCGTTCGGGTAAAATACCGCGCTTTTGCCCCCGGACGGCCACGCCCGGGCGCGGGCAACGAAAAACGGCGCCGTCGGGGCCAGCGGCTAGCCCAGCCTCGCGTACGCCAAGCCGCTTAGCAAGCGGGTGCTTCGATGCCGGCGAGCGATACGGCACGCTTTTTTGTCCGCCTAGAATTTCGCGACGCGCAGCTACGCGCGCCGTCAAGGACCGCACTTTCTACCATGTTCTTACAAGGCTACGGCCCGCTGATCCTCGCTGGTACTTGGCAGACCGTTAAGCTCTCGCTGCTGTCGCTCGCGCTCGCCTTCGTGCTGGGGCTCATCGGCGCGGCGGCGAAGCTGTCGAAAAGCCGGCTGTCGAGCGGCATCGGCACCGTCTATACGACGCTCGTGCGCGGCGTGCCCGATCTCGTGCTCATGCTGCTGCTCTTTTACAGCATCCAGATTTGGCTCAACAACCTGACGGACCTGCTCGGCTTGGACGAAATCGACATCGACCCATTCGTGGCCGGCGTCATCGTGCTGGGTTTCATCTACGGCGCCTACTTCACGGAGACTTTCCGCGGCGCGTTTCTGTCGGTGCCGCGCGGCCAGCTCGAAGCGGGAGCGGCTTACGGCATGACGGGCTGGCAGACGTTCAGGCGGATCATGTTCCCGCAAATGATGCGTTTCGCGCTGCCCGGCATCGGCAACAACTGGCAGGTGATGGTCAAGGCCACCGCGCTGGTGTCGATCATCGGTCTGGCCGATGTGGTCAAAGCCTCCCAAGATGCCGGCAAAGGCACGCTGCGGTTTTTCTTCTTCACGTTGATCGCGGGTGCGATCTATCTCGCGATCACGACGATTTCGAACCTCGTGCTGCTCTGGCTCGAGAAGCGGTATTCGATCGGCGTGCGTAAAGCCGAGCTTTGACATGATCGAGCTGATTCACGACTACTGGCGCAATTACCTTTTCACCGACGGCTATCGCACGACGGGCCTGGCCATCACCCTGTGGCTGCTCGTCGTATCGATCGGCATCGGCTTTTGCTTGTCCGTGCCGCTCGCTTGCGCGCGCGTATCGCGCAACAAAGTGCTCTCGAGTGCTGTCTGGCTTTACACCTACATCTTCCGCGGCACCCCGCTGTATGTGCAGTTGCTGCTGTGCTACACGGGCCTCTATAGCCTCGAGGTCGTACGCAATCACGAATTGCTCAATGCGTTTTTTCGTGAAGGGATGAACTGCACGCTGCTTGCGTTCACGCTCAATACGTGCGCGTACACGACGGAAATCTTCGCCGGCTCGATCAAAGCGACGGCCTACGGCGAGATCGAGGCGGCCCGTGCTTACGGCATGTCGACGTTCACGCTTTATCGGCGCGTGATTCTGCCTTCGGCGCTGCGCCGCGCGTTGCCGCTTTACAGCAACGAAGTGATTTTGATGCTGCACGCGACGACGGTGGCATTCACGGCTACCGTACCCGATATTCTCAAGGTCGCGCGCGACGCCAATTCGGCCACCTATCTGTCGTTCCAGGCGTTCGGCATCGCGGCGCTGCTCTACCTCGCTATCTCGTTCGCGCTAGTCGCGCTGTTTCGCCGGGCCGAAAGGCGCTGGCTCGCCTACCTGCGCCCGCAAGGCAAGTAACTCATGCAAAAGCTTTTCATCGACGATCTGCACAAGCATTACGGCAGCAACGAAGTTCTCAAGGGCGTTTCCCTCAAGGCGAAGGCCGGCGACGTCATCAGCGTCATTGGCTCGTCGGGCTCCGGTAAGAGCACGATGCTTCGCTGCATCAACTTTCTCGAGCAACCGAGCGCCGGGCGCATCTTCGTCGACGGCGAAGAGGTGAAGACGAGCAAAGACAAAGCGGGCGCGCTGCGCGTGTCAGATCAGAAGCAATTGCAGCGGATTCGCACCAAGCTGTCGATGGTATTCCAGCACTTCAATCTCTGGGCGCATATGAATGTGCTCGAGAACGTGATCGAAGCGCCGATGCATGTGCTGGGGCTTGCACGGAAAGAAGCCGAGGAGCGCGGGCGCATGTATCTCGAGAAGGTGGGGCTCGCGCCTCGGCTCGAGAAGCAATATCCCTCGCATTTGTCGGGCGGGCAGCAGCAACGGGTGGCGATTGCGCGGGCGTTGGCGATGAATCCCGATGTGATGCTGTTCGACGAGCCGACTTCAGCGCTCGATCCTGAGCTGGTGGGCGAGGTGCTGAAGGTCATGCAGAAGCTGGCCGAGGAAGGACGGACGATGATCGTCGTCACGCATGAAATGGGATTCGCGCGGAATGTATCGAATCACGTGATGTTTCTGCATCAAGGACGCGTGGAAGAGGAAGGCGCGCCTAATGAGGTGTTCGGGAATACCCAGAGCGAGCGGCTTCGGCAGTTTTTGGCGGGGAGTTTGAAGTAGAGGTCCGCGTTGTTGTGCGATGGCGGAGCCTATCCGGTTTCTTGTGTGTGAGGCATAAACTCTCGGCAAAGGAGCCGATATGCCTCGCAAACGAAAAGAAGAAACGACGATTGAGCCCGGTCGAGGGCTGAACCTTGATCCGGAGCTGATCA
>JBQCDS010000515.1:0-2251 GCA_051961035.1 Trinickia sp.
CCCGCAACGACGACGTGATTGAGCTCGACAATGGCTGCATCTGCTGCACCATTGGCGGCGCGCTCGTCGATGCGTTGACCCGCGTCGCGGCCCGCCGTGAGCGGCCTGACGTGCTTCTGATCGAGGCAAGCGGCGTTTCGGATCCAGCAAAGATTGCGCAAATTGGCCTCTTGAATGGCGCGTTTCGTTTGACGTCGGTACTGGTGGTTGCCGATGCGACGTCATTGATGCGCACACTTGTCGACCCGCTCGTGGGCGCGCTGGCACAGCGGCAGATCGACGGGGCGGGGGCGATCATCGTGACTAAGCTCGACCTGTTGGCGCCCGAGGCCCGGGAACGGGCGCTAGCGGACGTGAGTGCGCTCGCGCCGACCGACGTTGTGGTGCCGGCCAAGCATGGGCGCGTTCCGCCGGCGCTCCTTTTCGATACAGCCGCACCGGACCGGCGCACCGTGGCACCGGGTGACCGCTGGCGGCGCCCGAGGGGCGCGGCGTCAATGCCTGCATTTTCAAGCGTGACGGTCAGCACCCCTGAGATTCTCGACAAGTTGCGGTTCCGCGCATGGCTGAAGACGCTGCCGCGCGCTATCTTGCGCGCAAAAGGAATCGTGCGCGTAGCGGATGCGACGGGCGTGGTCAGCACGCGTATCTGTCAGGTCGCGGCGCGACGCTTTCGCCTATCGTCCCCCGACGGATGCCACGACCCCTCACTGTATGCGGAGGGTGTCATGGTGTTCATCGGCATCATCGACCCGGGCGTGGAAGCCCTCTTGCAGACTGGGTTGACCGCTTGTCGAAAACTGACTTGAGGGCGGCTTCAGGTGTCCGTGCGAATGGGCCACCGTCCTACCCTCGCTGACCCGATCAACCACGAACATCCACGAACATCCACGAACATCCACGAACATCCACGAACATCCACGAACATCAATGATGGATCACCTGAAAATCAATGGCCAGCGCCTCTGGCGCTCTCTGATGGACCTTGCGGCGATCGGAGCGACGCCCAAGGGGGGCGTGAAGCGACTTGCACTGACGGAACTCGACAAACAGGGGCGCGACTTGGTCGTGTCATGGGGTCGGGCCGCCGGGCTTGCCATCACCGTCGACCAAATCGGCAATATCTTCATGCGTCGTGCGGGACGCATTGCGGGGGTGCCGCCGATCGTCTCAGGCAGCCACATCGATACGCAGCCCACAGGTGGAAAATTCGACGGCAATTACGGCGTACTCGCTGCACTCGAGGTGGTGCGCACGCTGAACGACCAGGGTATCGTGACAGACGCGCCGATCGAGGTTGCAATTTGGACCAACGAGGAGGGGTCGCGTTTCGTGCCAGTCATGATGGGATCAGGGGTTTTCTGCGGCGCTTATACGCTGGAGCATGCTTATGGAGCGCAGGATGTCGATGGCGCAAACGTGCGCGACGAGCTCGAGCGGATCGGCTATCTCGGTGACGAGGTGCCCGGGCAGCATCCGATCGGCGCATATTTCGAGGCGCATATCGAACAGGGGCCTGTGCTTGAGGATGCAGGCAAGGTGATAGGCGTGGTGCACGCTGCGCTCGGCTCGTCGTGGTACGACTGCGAAGTGGCCGGAATGGAGGCGCACGCCGGCCCAACGCCGATGTCGCTCCGTAGGGACGCCCTTCAGGCGGCCACGCACATCATGCAACAGGTTGTTGAGATCGCCAATCGCTACCCTCCCTATGGGCGCGGCACAGTTGGGTTCGTACAGCTGTTTCCCAACAGCCGCAATGTTATCCCCGGCCACGTCAAATTCAGTATCGACTTTCGTAATGTCGACGAAGAACGATTGTGCCGCATGCACGATGAGCTTCTCGCGTTTATCGAGACGGTGTCCGGCCAAACCAAACTCGACATCAAGATCACGCGCGTCTCCCAATACCATCCGTGTCCATTCGATCCGGTCTGTGTCGATGCGGTGCGCCAAGCAGCGAGCGTCCTTGGCTATTCATACATGGATGTGGTCTCTGGCGCCGGGCACGACGCCATGTATGCGGCGCGCATCGCGCCATCCGGCATGATTTTCGTACCTTGCAAGGACGGCATCAGTCACAACGAGATTGAGGACGCGAGGCCGGAAGATCTTGAAGCAGGTTGTAACGTCTTGCTCCACGCAATGCTCGAGCGATCTCGGAATCCGCAGTGAGCGATACATGATCCGCAGTTGGCACCTGAAAATTCGTTAGCGTCGCTCGCGCGAGTTTAAGGGCTGCCGGCGCAGCGGC
>JBQCDS010000516.1:0-4487 GCA_051961035.1 Trinickia sp.
CTGCCCTTCCTCGAGGTACGTTTCGATGACGCTGAACGCGTTGCCTTTCTTGCCCTTTGCGACGAAGTACGCCACCACGGGTGCAGCCTTCAGCAAGCGCAGCGCTTTCAGCGTCATGAGTTCCGGGTCGCCCGGCCCGACGCCGATGCCATACAGTTGCCCACGTTCGTTCATTATTCGACTTCCGATGCGAGTGCGTTGACCGCCGCTGCCGCCATGGCGCTGCCGCCGCGCCGGCCTTCCACGATCACGTAAGGCACGCCGCGACTGTCGGCGGCCAGCATGGCCTTCGATTCGGCCGCGCCGACGAATCCCACGGGAAAGCCGAGAATCAGCGCGGGGCGCGGCGCGCCGGCATCCAGCATTTCGAGCAGATAAAAGAGCGCTGTCGGCGCATTGCCGATCGCTACGATGCTGCCTTCGAGCCAGCGACGCCAAAGTTCCAGCGCGGCGGCCGAGCGCGTATTGCCGATCGTTTTCGCGAGTTCGGGCACGCTTGGGTCGCCGAGCATGCACAGCACGGCGTTCGATGCGGGCAGACGCGAGCGCGTAATGCCGTCCGCCACCATGCGGGAATCGCACAGAATGGGCGCGCCGTTCGCCAACGCCGCGCGGCCAGCGGCTCCCGCACCGTTCGAATAGCGGATCGCGCTTGCGATATCGACCATGCCGCACGCATGAATGATGCGTACGACCAGCTTCTCGAGATCGTCAGGCACCCCGGACAGATCCGCTTCGGCACGTATCGTGGCGAACGATTGGCGGTAGATCGCCTTTCCGTCGCGGACGTATTCGATCATAGGCTTTAGGCTCCGAGTGGATTGGCCGAGCTGATTCGCGGCATCTTCGATGGTCATATGCGTACCGATGCGTTCGCCAAAGCGCGCCGCGTCGCCCACGGCCGGCGACGATTCGCGTTCGGGCGCCTGCACGCGCCGATAAAGATCGTAGCGAGCGGGCTCGACGGCCAGTAGAGTGTAAGGCGCGCAATGCGCGGCGGCGCACGAGCGCGTGCATCCGCTCAGGTGCGCTTCGACGCCGGCGGGCAGTTGTCTCGCCAAATGGAGCGCATCCGATTTTGTATCGGACAAGCCCTTCGCACATCCGGCCGAGCCTGCACAGGCAATCACGCGCGCAAGCGGATTGTGCGCATCGAGGGCGAAGCCGAGCGCGCGCAGGCCCTGCTCGACTTGAGCGACGGCGCGCTCTGCGATATTGGGTACGAGCACGCTTTGCCAAGGTGTGCATCGCAAGGTGCCGTCGCCGTGAGCCGAGGCAAGCCGCGCAAGCGCTCTGAGCATCGCCGTGTCGAGACGGCCTAGCGGCGGCTGTCCGCCGACATGCCATAGGCCGGCTTGGCGCTGCGCGTAAGCGCCGAAGCGTCGCGCGGGTTCGGCAACGGCGCGTCGCCATGTACTCACCGCTGCGTCGCGCTGTAGATCGATGCGCGCGTTCGCGGCGGCCTGCGCAAGCACGCAGTGGCTATCGCGCGAGCGCAGCAGATCGCGCATGCGATTGACTTGCGGCGCCGCGAGGTCGAGAAACGTATGGAGCAGCGCGCAGGCTAGGGCCGCGACGTCGTCCGCTCGAACCGCCGCGAGCGCATCGGAGGGCTGTCCTGCTAAACCGACCGCGAACCGTGGCTGCACGCTGGCGCCGCTTGCCGCCGGCATGGCGGCAAACCAAACGTCATGCGGATGATCGAGCGCCGCCAGCCGTTCGCCGCCGTCGAGCAGCACCGAAAACTTCGGGGAGAGTTCGGCGAAGCGAGGCTCGTTTTGCAGCAAGTCGAGAATCTGCTCGGCAAGCGAAGAGGTGTCGTAAAGGGCACCGGCGTCGAGACCGGCAACGGGACTGAGCAGTAGATTGCGTGCGTCGTCGGCTGCCAAGGCTTGCCGCGCGGCATGCTCGGGGCCGAGCGATTCACTCGCGCGAACGCGCGGGCCCAGCCCCGCGTCGAACAAGCGCCGGCTCAACGGCATTTCGCCATCGGGCTTCACCCCGCGCACTTGCAAATTGGCCCGGTTCGTCAGTTCGAGCACCCCCGATGCATGCGCATCGGTCGCGTCGGCAATCGCGATGGCTTGCCGCGCGAGCAACGTCCCGCCGGGCAGCTTGATGCGGCACAGCCCGCCATCGCGCGCGGCGACGATCCGCGCAAGCGCGGGACAAGCCGACGGACGAAGCGAAGCGGACGGAGGATAGGCCAAGGTTCAACGGAGTTGGCGTTGCATGACGGCCGCGTTGTCCCGGCATATGAGAAGACACACCGGTAGACCTTGGCCGGCCGTGGCTTGCGGCGAACAATCGGCGCCTGCAAAGCGGGTATTATGCCCTCTTTGCAACGGTACGAACACCGCAGGCAGGCGCCGGCGGTCCATGCGAACGAGTACGACGGAAGAGGGTGCGATGGTGCCTTGGCTGACGGTTGTCGGCATCGGAGAAGACGGCTTTTTCGGGTTGGGTCGCGCTGCCCGGCGGGCACTGCTCGATGCGGCGATCGTGATCGGAGGGGAGCGTCATCTAGCGATGCTGCCTTCTAGGATTCGCGCGCGACGCCAATTGTGGCCCAAGCCGTTCGACACCGCGCACCTCGAAGCGTACAGGGGCACACCCGTTTGCGTGCTGGCCAGCGGCGACCCGATGCTGTTCGGCGTGGGTGCAACGCTCGCGCGTACCATCGCACTCGATGAGATCCACGTGATTTCCGGGCCGTCCTCGTTGTCGTTAGCCGCTGCGCGTCTCGGTTGGTCGTTGCAGGACGTATCGATCGTTTCGTTGGTGGGGCGGCCGCTCGCCGCGCTCAACGCGCATTTGCGCGACGCCGCGCGCGTGCTCGTATTGAGCCGGGACGGATCGTCGCCGTGCGAGATCGCCGCGTTACTGAACGCGCGCGGATTCGGCGCCACCTCGATGAGCGTCTTCGAGCATCTGGGCGGGCCGCGCGAACGCCGCATCGATGCGAGCGCCGAAAGCTGGCGCGAAGCCGCAGTTGGCTCACTGAATATCGTTGCGCTCGATTGCCGCGCGCATAGCGGCGGATCCTTGCCGCTGACGAGCGGATTGGCCGACACCGCGTTCATGAACGATGGGCAACTCACCAAGCGCGATGTTCGCGCCGTCACCCTCGCTCGCCTTGCGCCCACCCCCGGCGCGCTACTGTGGGATGTCGGCGCGGGATGCGGCTCCATCGGCATCGAATGGATGCGCTCCCATCCTGCGTGCAGGGCGATCGCCATCGAGTCGAATCCTCGTCGTCAAGCGTTCATCGCTCACAACCGCGATGCGCTGGGCGTGCCCGGCTTGCAATTGATCGAAGGCCGTGCCCCCGACGCGCTAGCCGGGCTTGCCGCGCCGGATGCGATTTTCATTGGCGGCGGCGTGACCGTGCCGGGGGTACTCGACGCGTGCTGGTCGAGCCTGCGCGAAGGCGGTCGGCTCGTGGCCAACGCCGTGACGTTGCAAGGCGAGAGCGCGCTTGTCGAATGGCGCAATCGTCATGGCGGAACGTTGACGCGCATCGCCATCAGCGAAGCTCAGCCGCTCGGCGGTTTCGATACCTGGCGTGCGGCATTGCCGATTACCTTGCTCGACGTGACGAAAGGCGCCGCCGTCCAGCACGCTTCTTCCAGCGAGCCGATGTGACGATGCGCGACGAAACCCCGGAAGCGGCACGGCCGCTACGCAGCGGCTACACCACGGGAACTTGCGCGACAGCCACTTCGCTGGTAGCCGCGCGTTTGCTGCTGGCAGGCATGACGAGCGACATCGCGGACATCGTCCTTCCGAAAGGAAAGCGGGTATCGTTGCCGCTCATTTTTTGCCGCTTCGTCAACGGCGCGGACAGCGCGGCCGGCGCGGAAGCCGGCATGATCAAGGACGCGGGCGACGACCCCGATGTCACGCACGGCGCGCTCGTTTTTGCACGCGTGCGGCTGAGTACGGAGCCCGGTGTGCGCTTTCACGCCGGGCCCGGCGTGGGAACGGTGACGCGTGCGGGCTTGACGCTGGCCGTGGGTGAGCCCGCGATCAACCCCGTGCCACGCCGGATGATGCAGGAGCACCTGACGGGCCTTGCCGCCGAGTATCAGTACGCGGGTGGATTCGAAGTGACGATCGGCGTCGAGGGCGGAGAAGCGCTGGCCTTGAAGACGATGAATCCAAGGTTGGGCATCGTCGGCGGATTGTCGATTCTCGGAACGACGGGCATCGTCCGGCCGTTTTCGTGCTCGGCGTATATCGCGTCGATTCATCAAGGCATCGACGTGGCGCGAGCGAACGGCTATCAGCATGTGGCCGCTTGCACCGGCAATGCGAGCGAAGACGCCATGCGCGCGCATTATCATCTGCCCGATATCGCATTGATCGAAATGGGCGATTTCGTTGGTGCCGTGCTCAAGCATGTACGCCGCGCGCCCGTGGCCAAACTCACTCTGTGCGGCGGCTTCGGCAATCTCTCGACCGTGGCGCCCGCGCTCAAGAGCGAG
>JBQCDS010000517.1:0-17067 GCA_051961035.1 Trinickia sp.
CGCTTGGCCTTCGTTTCGGTACTCGCCGACGGCTTAGCCTTGCCCTGCCCTGCGGCTACATCCTTTTCCGCCTTCTTGCGCGTGGCTTCGCTCGTCTTGCCCTTCTTGGGCGGTTTCAAATCGACGCCGGCACGCCGGGCCTTGGACAGACCGATCGCGATCGCCTGCTTTGCCGATCGTGCGCCGTGCTTGCCCTCGCGCACGTGGTCCATTTCTTCTTTGACGAATTCACCTGCCTGCGTCGAGGGAGATTTGCCGGCACGCTTGTCGGCTTGCGCGCGCGCGAGTGTCTTGCGGTCGGGCATGGGACCTCCGATGGAACGTAAAGTAATACAGTTCAATGCTTGACACGCTGCACGCGCGCAAACCCCGTGCCAAAGCACCGCGCCGCCGCTGCGCTAGCCACGTCGAAAATAAAACTGCCCGTGCAACACTCACGCACGGGCAGCATGGAACTGCGAGATCGTGTACGGAAGCCGTACCGATGCAACGGCGCTACTGCTGACGCTTGCGCAATTGCAGGTACTGCTTGACGTCGCTCATCGTCACGCGCCCGCTATGCGACGCGTCGATATCGTCGAAGTGCTTGGCGATATAGCCGAGCCCGTTGGCTTGCGCCTGAGCCTTCGTGATCGCCGCGCCGTTGCTGAGCACGGTATTCGCACCGAGACGCGCGTCGAGCCGTTGCTGCGCCTGCTGTTGCAGATCGCTGCCGGTAGACGGCATCACGGCAACGGCGCGCCGCGCGGGGAAGTACGGGCCGTCCACCCCGCCGCCGCGGTGGGGCAGATGCACGGGCGCCACGGATTGCAGCGCCGCGGCATGGGCGGCGCCGGCCAGCACGCCGAACGCGATCCAGGGGGTAAGTCGTCGCAGCATATCGATTAGTGACATGGTCCGCTCACAAGTAAAAGGTAGCCGAAGTAACCAGCATTCGCCAGTCGCCCGTTACTGAGTCGTGGTGCGCGCCGCCAGCGTCGGCGTGCCGGCCGGGGCTTCGTCGCGCCACGGCGGAGGCAGCATCCATAAGCCCAACGCCGTAGGCGCCGGCCGGCCGGCATAGAAATCGAGCAGGTCCGACTTCATCTTCGGCCGCGCATGATCGTCCAAGTAGATCATGTGGCCGCCCGGATAGAACGTCACTTGCAAGTTCGGGTTTAGCCCCTGCACCGTCTGCAGACGCGCGAGCTGCTTCTCGGTATTGAAGAACGGCGTGGCCAAGTCGTGATACCCGTTCAGCGCCATCACCCTCAACTGCGGATTGAGTTCGATCGCCGCCAACAAATCGGGAACCGTATCGGGCAGCGGCTGGCCGTCATGCGAGAAATCCCACGCGTAGATGATGTTGTCGTTGAGCGGCATATACGTCGCGTTCGGGGCCGTGTAGCCGAGATACGTGGGCATCTGCTTCGCCAAGGCCGTCGTGAACGGCTCGGAGATGAGGATGTCCGACGGATCGCCGTCGTTTTGCAGGCGCGGATCGGAGTTCGGCAGCGACACGCGTCCGTCATAGCGGCCGATCGTCGTCCCAGGCAGCAACGCGAGATTGAACGGATTGACGTCGAAGTAGCCGTTCAGTGCCTGCATCGACAAGCCCGATGCCCATGTCCACGAGGCCAACGTCGGCGCGTTCGGCAACACCGGCGGGCCGAGGAAATCGGGCACGCCCAACTGGCTCAGCACCCACGACTGCGCGTACTTCTTGAACACGCGATAGTGAGTGGACGCGAACAACTCCGACTGGAACGCGAACAGCGCCGGATCGGGATGCACGCCCGGCATCGTCGTTTGATCGAAATACGACGCCACGGCGGCATAGCCGGGGTAATAGCCGCTCAACGTGTCGGTATCGAGCTTCAGCGCGTTCATGTCGATCGTATTGCCGCTCAGGATCGCCACGGCTTCGATCGCATCGGCGAAGTAGTTCAGAATCGACGATTGCAACTCGATACCCGTCACGTGAACGCCGGCCGATTCGAGCGAGAGCGCGAGCATGTCCGTGCGCGGTGTTCCATACGATTCGCCGTACAAATACAGCGGCGAATTCGTGCGATGGTTCGCCGCGATGTAGCGCCGAATGAAATCGCGCATGATCCCGACATCCGGATCGCTGCCCCAGAACTTTTTGTTCGTGTTGGGCGCGATGGCTTCCGACAGGCCGGTTCCCGGCGGATCGATGAAGACCATGTCGGTCGTGTCGATCAGGCTCTGCGCGTTGCTCACCAGTGGGAAGTTGGGCCAATTCGTCATCAACGGGTCGGGCGTGGCCACGCGCGTAGGCGCGAACGAGCCAAGCCGCAGCCAGATCGACGAAGATCCGGGGCCGCCGTTGTAGAAGAACGTCACGGGCCGCGGCTTGCCGTCGGTGCTCGGCGCCGTATAGGCGACGTAGGACATCGACGCTTCCGCGTTGCCGCCGAGATCGGACGCCGTGAGGTGCCCGGTCGTCGTCGTGTAGTCGATCGTCTTCTTACCCGATGTCCACGCGTGGTGCATCACCGCGGCCTTTTCCGATACCTGCGTCGGGTCGAGACTGTCGTTCGCGTTCATCGAGTAAGCGATCGGGTCGACATAAGGCCGATCCGTCGAGCAGCCTGGCCCTTGATCGTGTTCATTGCGCGCATCTTGCTGACTCGCAACCGGTGTTTGCCCGGTGGCAGCGACCTGCTGCGCATTCGCGGTGGCGCCGATGGACGAGCCGCTGTCGCCGCCGCCGCAACCGGCCAGCGCGAGCACCGCCGCCGCGATTGCGCCAAGCCAGAGCCCGCCGCGCGCGTGACGCCGCTGGCCCGGGTTACCACTCCTATCTCGCTTCTTCATTTTTGTCCTTGGTAGTTGAGTTGCCGTTTCTCGATGGCCGCTCCGCGCGCGGCATGCCGTTTTGCGGCAGGCAACGCGAGGCGACGGCCGACACTCAGCCCTCTTCTCGATAACGACCAAGAGCTTGACTATCGAACCGCACAAAAGAATTACCGCGTGATACGGAACGTCGATGGAGCGCTTTTTCTACTGAATTTCGGAGGGTATTGCAGATGCAGATATGCCGATGACTTCGGCGCTAAAAAATTATGCGGTTATACGAAGCTTGTCAAGGCACTGCATAGAGGGGTTGCAGCCCACGAGCTTGACGTATCGGCCGAATGGCGATCCCCGGCGAGAGTCGTCGTCGCTTTCTGCTGCGGCGTCGATCGAATTAATTTTTTTAGCGATATTCAGTAAGCCAATTGTCAAGCGCAAATGTAAAGAGCGTTCTATCCGTTTTTATGAGCGCGGCGCCGCTATTAGATCGTCGACGCATCGAACAGAAAAAAGCGCCAGCGATTAAAAGACATTTTCCGCCGTCACGCGGCACGAGTATTGCGGCGCGATCCACATCGATCGATAACGGAACGCTAAAGAGACGGACCATGACTCAAGCCAAACCCGCGCAAGCGGCATCACCGAGCCGCGAACACAACCCGTCGGATAAGCCCCATGCCCCCGGCAGCGGCACGCCGCTTCACACGATTCCCGACGAGCAAGCGGACCGCGTCGTACCGCGCGACCCGCGAGAAACGCAAGCTCACGCGCCCGGCGAATCGAGCCACCCGGGCGGCTCGCCCTACCCGCCCGAGCACGATAAGCCCGATCAGTCGGGCAATCGGCCGAAACCGCTTTGACCGGCGCGCGGCGCGACGCGGCCGCCACGCTCGTACCGACGACGGGCCGCTCACGCAAGCGCCGCGACGCCCTCGTCGACGGCACGCGTATCGCTCGGGCGCACGACGCGCGCTAGTTCGACGCCATCGCGCAGGAAAATGAGCGTCGGCCACAGCTTGACCTTGTACGAGCGCCCGAGCGGGCGCCCGGGGCCGTCTTCGATCTTAATGTGACGCAGTTGCGGGGCACGCCCGAGCGACTCGGCGATATGAGGCTGCGCGCGCTGGCAATAACCGCACCAATCGGTGCCGAACTCGAGCACCGTCGCGCCCGCGAGCGCATCCACTTCGTCGCGCGTCGGCGCTGTCTTTGCATAACCGCTCTCTTCCGCCATGACTGTCCTTCCTTGCCGGCTTATTTGCCAACGTGCCAACGCGGGCGCGTTGGCTCACCGTTGAATCAAGCAGCCATTGTGCCGTAGCCGCCGGCATGACCATTGCGCGCCCACGCTCAGCGTCACTGCAATCTTTTCAGCACGGGAGAGGCACATGAAACTGCAAGACAAGCGCGCGCTCGTGACCGGGGCCGACTCCGGAATCGGCCAGGCGATCGCGGAAATCTTCGCTCAGCAGGGTGCGGATGTCGCGATCGTCTATCACACGGATCGCGACGGTGCCGAGGAAACGCGCGGACGCATCGAAGCCGCTGGGCGCCGCGCGCTCGTCATGCAAGGCGACGTCGGTGATCCGGCCAGTGTCCGCGGCTTTTTCGACGAAGCGGTGCGCACGTTCGGCGCTCTGGACATCCTCGTCAACAATGCGGGCGTCGGCGCGGGCTCCGCGTCCGTGGCGGAAATCGACGACGCGGAACTCGAACGCGTGTTACGCACCGATCTGATGGGGCCGCTCTTTTGCTGCCGCGCATTCGTCAAACTGCGCAAGCAATGCGGCGGCGGCGGGCGCATCGTCACCATTTCGTCGGTCGCGCAGCATCTGCCGACGCCCGATAGCGCACCGTACGGCATGGCGAAAGCCGGCGTGGGCTCGCTCACACGCAGCCTGTCGCGCGAAGTCGCCGACGACAAGATCAACGTCAACAACATCGCGCCGGGACTCATCGAAACGCCGATGACGCAGGGACGCCTCGAAGATCCCGCCAAACGCGCGCAGTCCTTCGAAGTGATTCCCTGGCATCGCGCCGGACAGCCGCGTGAAATCGCGCGCCTTGCGCTATTCCTGGCATCGGACGATGGCGATTACGTCACGGGTCAAACCTGGACGATCGACGGTGGCCTGAGCATGCAATGGGGCGGTGCGTAGCATCGGGGGCATCGGGGGCATCGGGGCAGCGCGGCTGGCGCGCAAGGCGATCGCGGTGGCAACGCGACGGACGCGGGACGCAGGCCGCCCCATCGCGGCCGGGGGCACGCGCGATGCTCACCTCTGAACGCGGTTCGTCGCGCTTCTCGCTTCTCGCTTCTCGGTTAGCGGTAAGCGGTAAGCGGTTAGCGATCCGCGCGGACCTATCGAATAGCGGCTCACCGGAGACAGGCATGAAAACCCTATGGAACAGCATAGCCACGCTGGCGGCTGGCGCAGCCGTCATGTATTACTTCGATCCGGAAACGGGAAGGCGGCGCCGTGCGGTTTTGCGCGACAAGGTTCGTTCCCGGCAGCGTCAAGCGGCACATTACGTTCGCACGCAAGCGAAGCATGTGAGCGATCAAGCGCGCGGCGCGCTCGCCGAGCAACGCTCCTCTCATGACGGCGAGCTGCCGGCAAGCGATGTGAAACTGGCGGAACGCGTGCGGTCCAAGCTCGGACACCTGACGAGCCGCCCCGGCGCGATAGAGGTGACGGCGCACGACGGTCGTATCGGTCTGCACGGCCATATCCTCGCCGCCGAGCATACGCTCCTGATGCAGACGGTGCGCGCGGTGGATGGCGTCAAGGAGGTGGACGACCATCTGGTCGTGCACGATAGGCCTGGCAATGTTCCCGAGCTGCAAGGCGAGATGCGAGGTCACGCATGAAGCGCAAGAGCGCACACGATGCTTCACTCACGTTTGTCGAATCAGGAGACTGCCATGCACCTACACGCCAGCGATCCCACCGAGCCGCCGATTCCGGATCAGCCCGTTATCCCCGATGCACCGAACCCCGGGGCACCCGACGACATACCCGACATCGGGACGCCCGAGCCGGAGCCCGATCAACAGCCGGGCAGGACAGGCGATTGACGGCCCACGCACGGTGCCGGTTGACGCAGTGACGCGTTGACGCGTTGACGCCCGGCGGCGCAAGCGCGCCCTCGCGCACCAGCTGCGCCATGCCGATGCCGATGCTTGCCCGATGCCCTATGGATCGACGCAAATGCGGGACGCGCATTCGTTCGTCCCGCTGTTCTGCACGTGCAATTTACGATCGTGATCGCTCAGGCGCCCGACAATCCCGCCAACCGGCTGAGCGAGCAACGCAATAGCGATATTGCATAGCGGCAACGGCTGTCGAAAAATATGCCGCGTTGTCTTCGGTGGATAGAGCAAGCGGGCCAGAGAACGCGCAACGATCTGCTGGGCGTCCACGCGGAAGTTCGGCCGCCGCGGTTGAACGTCGACTTCCGAATAATCGAGCAGTACGCACGGCACGAGCGGTAGCGACAAATGGCGCGCCGCCGCGAGCCGATGGTGCCCGTCCATCACGGCGAGACTTGCGCGCTCGAGCACGATCGGCGCCGTCCAGAGGCCACTGCGTTCCATGCTGTCCAGCACTTCGAGCAAGCGTGCTTCGACGTGTTCCTCGTTCGGCAAGATCCGTTCCGTCGGGATCAGTTCGATGACCCAGCCGTCATGTTGCATTGCGCGATCCTCCCAATGGATTCATGGCTGGCCCGCACTCGCCCGCTGCGTCATCGCGCCTAGACGACGCTCGAACTTGCGCAGGAGCAGCATCGCCGTGGCGGCAAGCCCGATCGCCAGCCCGATCCATATTCCATAGATCCCATAGCCAAGTGTCAATCCAGCAGAAACCGCCACCGGAAAGCCGATCAGCCAGTACCCCACTATCGCGATTCGAAATGAGCTTTTTACATCGCCCAGCCCACGCAGAATGCCGACGCCGATATTCTGGCTGCAGTCGAAAATCTGCAGCAGCGCGGCGATCGCGAGCAAGCCCTTTGCTACCCGCAGCACGTCGGTGTTGAGCGCCGAGCCGTGGTCGAGGAACGGTGAGAGCACGTGCGCCGGCGCGGCGAGATACGGCAACGCCACGATCAGCATTGCCGCCACTCCGAGCGCGAGCCCCGTGTAGCCGAGCCGCCGGGCGCCCCGATAGTCACCGCGCGCGCATGCATCGCTGATGCTGATCGACGACGCGTGCGATAAACCGACCGAAATCATGAACACGATGTAGATGACCTGATTGACGATCGTTTGCGCGGCGAGCGCGTCGGTGCCGAGGGTACCGATCACGAGCGTGAGCACGGTAAAGAATGCCGCTTCGCAGCCGTACGTTGCCGCGATCGGCAGCCCCATCTTCCAACTGCGCGCCAACGCCTGTGCGTCCGCGCGCCAAGCGCGCAGCGACAGATGTTCGGCCAGTCCCGCCTTGCGCTTAACCACGGCCAGCATGGCGATGAACGAGAGCAGATACACGGTGCTCGTCGCGCACGCGATGCCGATCAGCCCGAGCGCGGGCAAGCCGAAGCGGCCGAACATCAGCGCGTAATCGAGCACGGCATTGACCATGACCGATACGACCGTAATCGCGAGCAGCGGGCCCGGCTTGCGCAGCCCGACCGTATATTGGCGAAGCGCCTGAAACCATAAGCACGGCAACATGCCAGGTGCGGCAGCGGCAAGATAGAGCGCGGCCTGACGAGCGACGGCCGGTTCCTGGCCGAGCCACACGAGCGGCTTTTCGAGGAACAGCATCACGAGCGCGAATGCCAGCGCGGCCAAAGTGGACAACGCGAAGCTCGCACGAACGAGGCGCGTAACCTGCGCGTGATCGCGCTGCGCGTTCGCAAACGAAACGAGGTTGCCGGTGCCCGTCACGAGCCCGGCCCCCATCGTCCTCAATTGGTTGAAGATCGTGAGCGCGAGGCCACCGGCGGCGATCTCGCGCGGGCCGAGCAGGCCCATCATCACGATGTCGGTAGTCGTGAGTGCCACTTGGGCCAATTGCGTGAGGATGAGCGGCGCGGCCAGCGCACCGATGCGTCTGGCGTCGAGACGGAATTGTCGATGACGGTTCATGCGGCGGCGTTCGCGAAGATCGGATCGAGTTCGGACGCGACGGTATCGTCGAGCAGGTTGCGCTCGCGCATCCAATCGTCGTTGAATACGGTGTCGAGATATTTCTCGCCCCCGTCGCAAACCAGCGCCACGAGTGTCGACTCGGGAGGAAGCGCGTCGAACATTTTCAGCGCATGCCAGATCACGCCGCCCGCCGAGCCGCCGACGAGCAACGCCTTTTTGCGGGCGATATAGCGCGCCGTGTTGAATGCCGCCGCATCCGATACCTTGACGCCTTCGTCGAGCAGCGCGTAATCGACGAGCGCGCCGATCTCGGCGCCGGGAGGCGTGCCGGTGCCCGATTGATGGTAAGCACCGCCTTCGCCGCCAAACGCAATTGAGCCGACGGGCTCCACCCCCACCACGCGCGGTAGCCGACCGGTTGCATGAAGCTCGCGCGCCGTGCCGAACAACGAGCCGCCCGTCCCCACGGAGCCGACGAGGTAATCGATGCCCGCGCCGAGTGCGTCGCGCAATTCGCGCGCGAGCGAGCGATAGCCGTTGCCGTTTGCCGGGTTGTTGTGCTGCTCTGTCCAGATACTGTTTGGATCGCCGGCCGCCATGCGCTCGGCAAGCGCCTCGCGGTCCGCCGTTGCCAGGACATCGCCCTCGCTCACGTAGACGAGCTGCGCACCGAACGCCTGCATGGCGCGCAGCTTGTCTTGCGACGCATGGCGATCGACGACGGCCGTGAACCGATACCCACGCTCGGCGGCGAGCAATGCGAGCCCCATGCCGGTGTTGCCGGAGGTCGACTCGATCACATGTCCCGCTCGACGAAGGCTGCCGTCTTGCTCGGCTTCGTCGAGCATCTGTCGCGCCATGCGGATTTTGGCGCTGCCCGTCGGATTCGTCGACTCGAGCTTGAGTAGGATGCGCGCGCCGTTCGCGCCGCGAATGAGTTCGAACAGCGGCGTGCGGCCGATCAGGTCGGAGACTTTAGAGACGATCGCGGGCACGGTGATCGTGGGTACTTCAACGAGGGAACGCATGTTCATCATCAAGCTCCATGAAGCGTGGAAAGGCGATCGACGCGCCAACGCGGGCGTGCACCGTCGAGCGTCACGACAAGCTTCGGGGGCAGCGGCAATTCATGAAACGACGACTCGTTGGAATCCATTTGATAGCCGGCCGTGTTCGGATACAGCAGCAGATCGCCGGGCTCCGGACGTTGGGCGAAAGCGACCTTGCGCCAAGTCACCATGTCGGAATCGAGGCAGCTCGCGCCGCCGACGCACGCGCGATACGGCATTCGCGTTCGGAGCAATTTGCTCGGTTCGCCAGCAGCGATCAGCAATTCGGGATCGGGCAGGAATTCGCTCGCGAACCATTGCTCGGAGATGCTAAAGCTCGTGCCGTTGACCGTCGCGATGCCGTAATCGCCACGATCCTTCACGCCCTGCACGGCAAAAACGGTGAAGCCGGCTTGATCGAGCAGCGCACGTCCCGGCTCGAGCATCAGTTGCAGCTCGTGCTCGCGCAAGAGTTCGACGAGCGGCTTGGATTCGCACTTGGGGATGCCGGCCAAGATGGCGTCGAGCATCTGCGGCCCGGCGCAGGCCGTGTGATAAGGATAGAAGCCGCCGAACGTCTTGTTCGCGTGATAGTCGCGCGGCTGATGTGCCGCCTGAAACAAGCCCCAGTCGTGCGCGTCGGCATACGACACGGAGAAACCTCCGCCGATATCGATCACGCGGGGTGCGAGATCCAGCGCGCGCGCGGACACGCAGGCACGTACGGCGATGCCCGCCTGATCGCATCGGTCTTGCGCGCGATAGCCCGACAAGTGAAACGAAAAGCCCTCGAGCAGCAACGCCGATCGATTCGACGAACACCGCGACAGCGCGGCGTCCCATGAAGCGGCGTTCAAGCCGAACCGGCTCAGGTGGTGCGCAGCCGGTTCCATGCGCAGCAGCACACGCGCGACGCGGCCGCACTGCCGCGCGATGGCGACGAGACGATCGAGTTCGTCGAGGCTATCGACGGCAACGAGTGCATCGTGATATACCGCGAGCCGCAGCAAGTCGGCCGCCTTCGCCGGGCCGGACACGCCGATATTTTCGCCACGGCTACCTGCCGCCAAGGCGCCGGCCAATTCACCGACACTCGCGACATCGACGCCGATCCCCGCTTTAGCGGCCGCCCGCGCGAAGCAGTGGGCTTTATTCGCTTTCTTCGCGTAGTAGACGCGGCCGGCTACACCGCGCTCAGCAAGCGTACGTTCAAACGCCGCGACGTTGCGCGCGAACCGCTCGGGAAACAGCAGATGAAGCGGCGCATCGAAAGCATCGGCAAGCTCACGGATCATCGCCGCATGCCGATCCACGAAATCGCGCTGCGCCGGATCCCACAAGGCCGGGAGCCGAGGGATGTCATTCACCATAGTTCGATCTCCTCGCCGAGCCCCTTGGCATGCGCCGCATCGGCCAGCAGCCGGCCGAGCGCGATGTCGGTCACGATCATCCCGCTATTGAAGGCGAACACGATTTCGTCATCGGACCGGCGCGCCGGGCGGCGGCCCAGCAAGATGTCGGGCAACTGCGCGTCGACAGGCGGCAGCTTGCCGGTTTCATCGACGAGATCGAGCCCGGTCACTTGCATCTGCGCCTCGCTCGTCGCGATGCGGTAATCGGCGCGATGCAGCGCGTCGGCGTGAATGCCGTAGCCGACCAACAGCGCCAGCGCCCCGCGTTTCAAGTGGGCATGCGATACGGCTTCCGGCGCGCCGGCGCCGGCCACGCCGAGCACGATATCCGCAGCGCTCGCAGCGCGCGCCAGGTGAGTCGAAACCTCGATGTCGCGGTCCGGATGAAAGCGCTTCAATGTCTTGCGAACGGCCTTTATGCCTTCGTCGTAATGGCCGTGCACGATGAGCCGTTCGAGCTTCGGCAGCGCGGTCAACAGGAACGGCAACGCCATTGCGCCTTGCGTGCCCGTGCCGACGACCAGCGCCGTGCGCGCGCCGGGCGCGGCCTCCCGGGCGATCAGCGCCGAAACAGCCGGCGTGCGCAAGGCGCCGACCAAACCGCCATCCATCATTGCGACGGGAAGGCCCGTGTCGTCGTCGAACAGCAGCAAGGTGGTGTAGTACTTCTGGCGTTCGCGGCTATGTCCGGGGTCGTGCTTGTACGAGGTTTTGAAACCGATCGTGCGCTGCCCCGCGTCGCGACCGAGCATCGAATAGGCAACCGAATGTCGGTCCGGCGGCTGCGTCATGAGCTTGCGCGGGTTATCGGATTGCCCGCTGCCTAGCGCGAGATAGGCGCGCTCCACCGCGTCGAGCACCATCGAGGTGTCGTAATCGAGTGCGTCGATCACGCGTTTGCCGAGCACGCGCAACCGCGACGGCTGTGTCGACAGCCGGGGGCGTGCGTCGCCATGGGGTTGGGCCGCTTCTGCTGCATTCGCCGCATCGAGTGTCGTCGTTTTCATAGCGCCTCACAAAATTTCGCGAGTAGCCGGTGCCTGCCGGAACGGCAGCGTCTCGCGCAGGTTGACGTGAACGTTGACGCGCCGCAGCCACCGCTGGCGCGGCCCGTAGTTCGGCTGATAGACGGTGCGGCCATGCACCGCCCGCTTGTTGTCGATCCACACCATGTCGCCCGGCTGCATGACGACGCCCGTCTGGCGCGCATAGCACGAATCGATCAGCCAGCGCAGCGCTTCGCTCGCTTCACTGTCGCCGGGCAGCGCAGCCATGAACGCTTCGTCCACGCGCAGCCAGGGTTTTGCCCGCACCCCGGATAATGCCGGCACGGGCTGCGGGTTTTCGTGCATGCGGCGAATGTGTTCGAACACGTGATCGTCGAGACGCCAATGCTCGCTGACGTTTTGCTCGGGCAGATGCGACTTGTCGGGCAAAATCGTGAAGCGCGGCGCGCTCAGAACGCGCCACATGTCGTCGGGAATATCGATCTCGTCGATTCCGCAGAAGATGGTCTGCGCGCGCTCGTCGTTGCGGTAGCAAAGAATCGATAGAAAATCGGCGCGGTATTCGTGAAAGGCCTCTTCGTTGTGCCAGACGAGTGTCACGCTCGAGCCGCCGCCAAGCTGCTCGGCACGGTCCTTTTCGATGGGCACGATGTGACGCAGGAAACGGCCGTTCTCCTGCGTGCGCCAGCCGAACATATCGCCCAGCAACGACGTCATAAGGCACTGCATCGCCTCTTCGAGCAGTGAAGCGGGATTGCGCCACGGCGCGTCCCAATGCGAGGGCGAAGGCCCGATGCGCGCGTCGTCCACGGGCAAGCCGCGCAGCAGCAACACGCTGCATGGCAGTTCCAACTGACGGTAGCGCTGCGCGAGCGCACGCAGCGATCGGGGTAGCTCCTGAGCGGCCAGCGCGCAGTCATGTGCGAACGCGGTGCTTTCGACGCCGTCGTGCTGCGCGATCAATTCCCGCGCGAGCTCGTCGAGCACGATGAGCTCGTCGTCGCGCAACTCGTAGATCGCGAGCGACTTCGACACCGCCCGCAGCCCGGATGGATCGATGCCTTCAACAAGATTCATGCGTTTCCCTCGTCTGAAAACGGGCGATGCCGCACCGGCGGTGCGACGGATGCCCTGCGAATGAGCCGTTTTCGTGGGGATGAGCCGGCGCGCTCTATGGCGCGTCCGGTAGTTGGGCTTTGAAAGCCGCGCGCGTTACATGTCGATCTGGGCTGAAACGAAGAGCGTTCGAGGCTGCCCAGGCCATACGGCGTTGTAGTTCGCCGCGGCCCAGTAGCGCTTGTCGGTCACGTTGCGCACGCCGGCCCGCAGGAGGGCCGAGCGACCGCCAATGCGCGTGCGGTAACGCACGCCAGCGTCGACGCGCACATAAGCCGGCAGCGACACCGTGTTCGCCGCATCGAGCGGCCTGGCGCCCACGTAGTAGACGCCGGCGTCGACGTTGAGCCCGCTCACCGCCGGGATGCGGTAGTCGAGAAACGCGCTTGCCTGGAACGTCGGAACATTGGCGGCGCGCTTGCCGTTCGTTGCCGCATCGCCCGTATCGAGTTGCTCGGTATGCAGATAGGCCGCACCGGCGACGATCGACAACTCGCGCGTCAGGCGGCCGTTCGCAGTTAACTCGACGCCCGTATGACGTTGCGTGCCGGCCTGCACGTAGTCATTGGCCGCATTCACATACTGCAGCGTTTTTTCGATGCGAAAGACTGCGGCGTCGACCGTCAGCTTGCTGCCGATATCGGCTTTCACACCCGCCTCGTACTGCTTGCTCTTCACCGGCGCGAGGTTCTGGCCGGCGTTGACCGTATTGAACGGCGCGACGCCGCCTTGCTCGAAGCCTTCGGCGTAGCTGGCGTAAGTGGACAGCGACGGCAGCGGCTTGAAGATGAGCCCCGCCGAAGGCACGCTCACACTGGCCGCGTAGTGCGTTGCGGCGGCAGATGGTGCATACGAATCGTCGCGATAGCGCACATGCCGCACGCCGAGCATGACGCTCCAATGCGAGCCGATGTCGATCAAGTCGCTCACGAACACGCTCGGTTGGAAATTTTTCTCGATCGTCTTCGCGGGGAACGTGGTGCTTTGAGCCGGCGAATAGACCGGATCGAACAGATTGCCGACCGTGATGGGCATCACGCCGAAGCCGCCTTGGCGCGCCTCGTAGTTGCGCGTCGACACACCGGTCACGAGCTGATGCGCGAGCGGTCCCGTCTTGAACTTGCCGCTCACGAACGTGTTCGTCGACAGCACGCGAAAGCTCTGATCGGGCGACAAATAGATGTCGCCGCTCAAGATGTCGCCATTGGATGCGACCGAATAGATATCCGGGAACGCCGCATCGCGATTGTTGTACGACTGCGCGACCTGTGTCGTGAACGTCCATTCGTCCGTCAGCTTGAAATCGAAGCGGCCGCCGACGTTGAACGTGTTCGTCCGGTATTGCAGCCACGGCTGGCCGAGCAACGTGCGCGGATCGAATTGCGGCGGCAGCGACCCGTCCGGCTGCGTGCCGATCACGGGCTGCGCCGCGAGCCGCTTGTTCTGGTAGTCGAAATTCAGCTCGAGCAGCGCACGTGGGGAAATAGCCCAATCGAGCGCGCCGCTCGCGAAGGTGCGGCGCAGATCGCCCGAGTGGCCGAAGTTGCCGACTTTCTCGCCGGCGACGTTGAATCGATAGCCGAAACGACCCTCTCCGATCGGGCCGCCGGTATCGAGCGCGCCGTAATAGCCGTCGGCGCTGCGCACCTCGCTCGTGAGCGTCGTAAATCGATCCCGCGTGGGGCGCTTGAGCACGTAATCGACCGTGCCGCCCGGCGAGTTCACGCCATAGAGGAAACCGGACGGCCCTTTCAGGACGTCGATTCGCTCGACGTTCTCTAGCGGAAGGTCGTAGTACGGCGCGACGGGCATTCCGTCCCGACGCATGGTGTTGGTCCAATCGATCGGAAAGCCGCGAATGCTGATGTTGTCCATCGCGCCGCCAACGGCCGTATCTTGCACCGACGGGTCGTTCTTCAGCACGTCCATCACCGTGCGCGCACGCTGCGCCTCGATGAGCTCGCTCGAGTACGAGGCCACGGACATCGGCAAGTCTTTCGGATCCTTCGCCCCGAGCGCGCCGACATTGACGTCGGGCACCGCATACAAGGACGGCCGAACGTCGCGGACGGAAATCGGATCGAGCGCCACGGCGCCGGCGGTGACGTCCTTCGAGGAAGCGGTGTCCGCGCCCAGGCCGTCCCGCGCATGAACGCCACATGAGGCGAACGCGAATGCGCAGGCCAGAATCAACCGATTCTGACGATAAGCCGGCGCTCCACGCACGATCGTCGCCTGCTCGGCACAGCCACCCCCACTTTTCACCGCCACTTCCCGCATCGCTTCCCCCCTTGATCCATGTTCGAATGGGAGGGACTCTATCGTAAACGAGAATCATTCTCAATCGCATTACAAAAAAACATACGATCTGCCCGGATGCATGCGCCGCGCGGCACCCGCCTCACGGCCGTACGTGATGCCGCTGGGCATGAATCAATACGATGAGGGGCCGGGAAAAACCAGGATCAACAGGATACGAAAAAGCGCCCACGCGAAGAAGAATGAACCGGCGAGCGTCGCGCAAGCGACGGCCGGCGTCCAGCTTACGTGCAAGCGCAACGACGCTAGCCTTGCAAGAACGCGCAGCCGACGCGCCGAGGCGAACCCACCCTCGGCCAACGCGACCTTATGAAAGGTATCGGACATACGCGCCCCGTAGCTTGATATTCGCACCAATTATTCTTAGCGTTTTTCGTTAAATCAAGCGCGGCAGTCCAATTCGATTCAATTCACATTGCGTTTTTGTATTTCGCTTCTTTCGATCCCATATTGAAAGAATCGCCGCTCGTGGCAAAACGGAGCTTTGCGCCTAGCGCGCGTTCATGCACTAAGCTCTCTTCACAATAGTTTTGATCGTGATTGCGCGTCAGCTAATAAGATTCACCGATTGCAGGGCGATCCGAATTCGCCACCTATTCCCTCTCGGTTACTTGCTATGGAGCCCTAAGTATGAAGGCATTGCGACGCTACATCGCCGAGTTGATCGGCACCTTTTGGCTGGTCTTTTGCGGCTGCGGGAGTGCGCTCATCGCCGCGAACTTCCATGCGTCGCCGGGCAGCAGCGGCATCGGGCTAGTCGGCGTCGCGCTCGCCTTCGGTCTTTCGGTCTTGACGATGGTCTACGCCATCGGTCAAGTCTCCGGCGCGCATCTGAATCCCGCCGTCACGATCGGGCTGACCGTCGCGGGGCGTTTGCCTTCGAGGGAAGTCGTGCCGTACGTGGTCGCGCAAACGATCGGCGCGACGGCGGCCGCCTTCTTACTGAGCCAAATTGTGATGGGCAGCGCGACCTACGATGCCGCCACTGCGGGATTCGCGACGAACGGTTTCGGCGCGAGCTCGCCTGGCCAGTATTCAGCGCTGGCCGCGTTCCTTTGCGAAGCGGTCATGACGGGGTTCTTTGTCTTCGTGATCCTCGGCGCGACACATAAGCGCGCAGCCTCCGGTTTCGCCGGAATCGCCATTGGCTTGTGTCTCACGCTAATTCACCTCGTGTCGATTCCGGTCACGAATACGTCGGTCAATCCCGCGCGCTCGACCGGCCCGGCGCTCGCTGCCGCATTCTTCGGGCAGCAGGCCGCGCTCGATCAACTCTGGTTGTTTTGGCTTGCGCCGTGCGTGGGCGCCGTTTTAGCAGCCGCCGTTTTTCGGATCGTCGTTTCCGATAACGATGTCGAGGCAAGGACGCAGCCGGTCACGTTCGGAAGCGATCAGCAACCGGTCATCGCACGCGGCGATTGACAGCCGCTTGCCGATACGCCATTCTTAGTCCCATGACCTGCCGCCCATTGCTCATCGTCGCCATTATTCCCGCCATTGCCTGGATGGTGGGTTAGCGCGCATTGGCTGCAAACACGACAACCCGCCCAATAGGCGGGTTTTTTTATTTCCGTCTTTTGGGCTCCATTGCAAAGCATCGCTTTTACAAGGAGCCTTTCCATGTGCAGTTCGCTCGCCTCCGACAACACCCAACGCCGCGACGCATTAGCCGGTTACCTGCAAAAAATCCTGACCGCGCGCGTCTATGACGTCGCGCGGCAGACGGACTTGCAGCACGCGCCGCTGCTATCGGCGAGGCTACGCAACGGCGTCTATCTGAAGCGAGAGGATCAGCAAAGCGTCTTCTCGTTCAAGCTGCGCGGCGCCTACAACAAGATGGCGCACCTTCCGCGCGAAGCGCTCGAGCGCGGTGTCATCACCGCGTCGGCCGGCAATCACGCACAGGGCGTCGCGCTGGCGGCGGCCAAGCTCGGCGTGCGCGCCATCATCGTGGTGCCGGAAACGGCCCCTAGCGTGAAAGTCGACGCGGTGCGGGCGCATGGCGGCGCGACCGTGGAAGTGGTGCTCGCCGGCGAGTCGTACAGCGATGCGTACGCGCACGCCTTGAAACTGCGGCAGCGGCATGGCCTCACGTTCATTCCCGCGTTCGACGATCCGTATGTCATCGCGGGTCAAGGCACCATCGCGGCGGAAATACTTCGCCAGCACCCGGGCCGCATCCACACAATCTTCGTGCCGGTCGGCGGCGGCAGCTTGGCAGCGGGTATCGCCGCCTATACGAAGGCGGTACGGCCGGAGATTCGAAT
>JBQCDS010000518.1:0-7744 GCA_051961035.1 Trinickia sp.
GTGTTCATGCAGATGATGCTCAAGAGCATGCGCGAGGCGACGCCGCAAGACGGCATCCTCGATTCGAACGACAGCAAGCAGTACACCGCGATGCTCGATCAGCAGCTCGCGCAGCAGTTGTCGTCGAAGGGTGTCGGTGTAGCCAATCAGCTCATCACGCAGCTCTCGCGCAATCTCGGCGCGAGCGGCGCGGCCGGTGCCACAGGCGCGGGCGCTACCGGGGCGGCAGGCATGATCGCGGGCGGCAATTCGATCGGCGGCATGCTCGGCGGCGGTGCGGGGGCGAGCGACGCCGGCAATGCGGCGATGCTCGGCGCCCTGGCGCGTGCGTACTCGAACGCGCAAGCGAACGGCGCGCTCGCATCGGGCAAGGGCTACACGGCGCAAAGCGCGCTGACGCCGCCGCTGCACGGCAAGGGAGAATCGTCGAAGGTGGCCGCGTTCGTCGAAAAGATGGCCGCGCCGGCGCAGGCCGCGAGCGCGGCGACGGGCATCCCGGCGCGTTTCATCGTCGGCCAGGCCGCGCTCGAAACGGGCTGGGGCAAGGGCGAGATCAAGAACGCGGACGGCACGCCGAGCCACAACGTATTCGGCATCAAGGCGACGGGCGACTGGACCGGCAAGACCGTGTCCACCGTCACGACCGAGTATGTGAACGGCAAGCCGCGCAAAGTCGTCGAGAAATTCCGCGCCTACGGTTCGTACACCGAGGCGATGACCGACTACGCCAACTTGCTGCGCGACAACCCACGCTACGCGTCGGTGTTGTCCAACTCGCACGATGCGGCCAGTTTCGCGCACGGCATGCAAAGGGCCGGCTATGCGACGGACCCGCACTATGCGAAGAAGCTGATTTCGATCATGCAGAAAATGGTTTGACCGGCATTGACCGGTAGCGAGAAAAAAGAAAAGCTCACGGGGGCGTACTCGAGCGCGACGGGGCCAAGCAGCGAAAAGACGGCATGACGGCCGGCCGCTTCACAGGCGGCCGGCCAAGCCGCGATGGACAAAGCCGTATCCGGCGCACGATAATGGCGCCGATCATCGGCGAACAGGTGGGAAGAACGGTTGCCGGCATTGGCCGAAAAACCGAGAGTCCGCTCGAAAACTAAAAAATTATTTCGAGAATACCTCTAAACTTTGCACGGCCGATGCCGCTAATTCAGACGAGACCCTGTTCGGTTCGCCTCAAGGCAACCGAAAGCTTTGGCGCCGGCGCATGTTGCGCGGTGCGCAAGTTTGCATATCCGAGCCCATGGAAACCAATCAGTCGAATGGCCCGACGGAGGACACCGCCGAAAGCGATCATGATTTCGGCCGCCGTAATCCGCTGGAAATCGGCGTTCAACTCCGCAATTTGGCCAATCGCGGAGATTTTCTGACCGTTCAATACAAGAACGGGCAGCTTGTCACGAAGATCCTCGATGTCGATGTGCGCGCGCGTACGTTCTCCTTTGACTGGGGCGCGCTGCCCGAGCAGAACAAGGGCGTGCTGTCGTCGCAAAGTTGTACGTTCCGCGCGTCGCCCGACGGCGTGCGAGTCGAGTTTTCCACCGCCACGCCTCAAGAGACCCAATTCGAAGGGCTGCCTGCATTCGAAGTGCCGTTCCCCGAAGTGCTGTTCTACGTGCAGCGCCGCGAGTACTTCCGTGTCGACGCGCCCGTGCTCGACCCGTACTTTTGCAAAGGGCGGCTGCCCGAGGGCGATACGTTCCGCTTCGAGGTGCACGACCTTTCGCTCGGCGGAATCGGGCTGCGCACGACCGACGAGCGCGTCGCGCAATTGCCGATGGGCGCCATGCTGTCCGACGTCGAGGTGCATCTGAACGGCCACGGCGTGCTCTCGCTCGATCTCGAACTCGTTTCGATGCGCGCCACCGAGCTGCCGAACGGCGGCCGGCGCTTCCAACTCGGCATGCGTTTCGTCGCGCTGCCGGGCAGCGCCGAAAATACGTTGCAGCGCCTGATCACTCAGCTTGAAATGCGCCGGCGCTCGCTCGTCAAAGCGTAAAAAATTGGGGGCCAGCACACGCTGCCCCCTTAAATTTTCGTCCGCCCGGCCGTTATACATGTGTTCCCTCAACGCGGCGGCAGCCTCATGGCGTCGGCCCTTCAGGAAGACGCATGTCCAACGATATTTTCAACATCGGCTTGTCAGGTCTCAATGCCGCCCAATGGGGCTTGCAGACGACGAGTCAAAACATCAGCAACGCATCGACGGCCGGCTACACGGTGGAAAACCCCGTGTACGCGGAAGCGAGCGGTCAGTACACCGGCTCGGGCTATCTCGGCATGGGCGTCGATACCGTCTCGGTCAAGCGCAATTACAGCCAGTACCTGAGCACGCAGCTGAACACGGCCACATCGACGAACAGCGCGCTGTCGGCGAACTACTCGATGGCGTCGCAACTGAGCAACCTGGTCGGCAGCCCGACGGCCGGCATCTCGGCGGCGATCACGGCGTACTTCACCGGCATGCAGAACGTCGCGAACACGCCGAACAACGTGTCGATGCGTCAAACGGCGATCAGCGCCGCGCAGACGCTCGCGAGCCAACTGAACGCCGCCGGTGCGCAGTACGATCAGATGCGCACGAGCATCAATCAGCAACTGCAGACGGCCGTCGCCTCGATCAACACCTACTCTTCGCAGATCGCCAAACTGAACGGGCAGATCGCCGCCGCGTCCGCGCAAGGCCAGCCGCCGAACCAGTTGCTCGACCAGCGCGACCAAGCCGTGGCTAGCCTGTCGCAGCTCGTCGGCGTCTCCGTCGTGCAAAATTCGAGCGGCTATAGCGTGTTCATCGGCAACGGGCAGCCGCTCGTCGTCGGCGGCGACAACTTCCAGCTTGGCACATCCACGTCGCAAAGCGATCCGAGCGAGCTTTCGGTGACCTATAACGGTCTCGCCGGTTCGACCACGCCGCCGCCCGTCGCATACCTGCCGTCCTCCGCGATGGCGGGCGGCACGGTGGGCGGTTTGCTGCAGTTCCGCACGCAGACGCTCGATCCGGCCGAATCGCAATTGGGCGCGATCGCAACGAGCTTCGCCGCGCAAGTGAATGCGCAAAACGCGCTGGGCCTCGATTTGACGGGCGCGCAGGGCGGCAACTTGTTCACCGTCGGCTCACCGGCCGTGTACTCGAACCTCGCCAACACGGGTAACGCGGCGCTCTCCGTCAGCTTCGCGAACAACACGCAGCCGACGAACGACGACTACTCGCTGACGTTTTCCGGCGGCACGTACACGCTGCGCGATACGACGACGGGCACCGTCGTCGGCACGTCGGCGACGGCCCCGGACGGCACGACGGCCATGGGCGGATTGAAGCTGAATATCACTTCGGGTTCGATGAGCCCCGGCGATTCCTTCACGATCCAGCCGACGCGCGGCGCGCTCGATTCGTTCGCGCTTGCCACGACGAATCCGTCGGCGATCGCGGCGTCCGCACCGGTTCTCGCGTCGGCGCCGAGCTCGAACACGGGCACGGGCTCGATTACGCAGGGCACCGTCACGGCCGGTTATCAGCTCGCCAGCTCGACGACGCTGACCTACGATGCTTCGACGAAAACGCTGAGCGGCTTTCAGGTTGGCACGACGATCACCGTAGCCGGCTCGCCCCCGACGACGATCCCGATCACCTCGTCCGCGACGACCGTCCCGTACAACCCGACGAGCGGCGCGACGCTGACGATCAACAGCACTGCGTCGCCCGCGCCGGCCGGCATCACGAACGGCGTGACGGTCTCGCTCACCGGCGCACCCGCGAACGGCGATACGTTCACGATCGCGCCGAACACGGGCACCTTCGACGGCCGCAATGCGCTCGCCATGTCGAAGCTTGTGTCCAATGCATCGTTGAACGGTGGCATCTCCACGTTGACGGCCGCTTACGCGTCGTACGTCAACAACGTCGGCAACGCGGCGAGCCAGCTGATGGCGGCGAGCGCGTCCCAGTCGGCGCTCGTCACGCAAATCACCTCGGCGCAGCAGGCTGTCTCGGGGGTGAACCTCGACGAAGAAGCGTCGAACTTGTTGCAATATCAGCAAGCTTATCAGGCGAACAGCAAGGTCATTCAGACGGCCGAAACCATGTTCCAGACCCTGATGGGCATCTTCCAATGAGGTGATGAGCGATGATGCGCATCTCGACTTCGCAGTTCTACGATCAAAACATCCAGACGATGGATAACCAGCAGAGCCAGCTGAGTACGTACTATCAGCAGCTCTCGAGCGGTACGGCGCTTACCACGCCGGCCGACAATCCGCTCGGGGCAGCGCAAGCGGTTCAGCTGACGATGGTGTCCGCCACCTACACGCAGTACACGACGAATCAGAACGCCGCGCTTTCATCGCTGCAACTCGCGGACAAGACGCTCTCGAGCGTGACGAGCACGATGCAGGCGATCACGTCGGAGATCGTGCGCGCCGGCGACGGTACCTTGAACGACTCCGATCGCGCCTCGATCGCCAAGACGATCCAAGGCTATCGCGACCAGTTGCTCACGCTCGCGAACTCGAGCGACGGTGCCGGCAACTATGTGTTCTCGGGCTTCCAAGCGACCACGCAGCCGTTCACGAACAACCCGGGCGGCGGGGTGAACTATCAGGGCGACAACGGCGTGCGCGAAGCGCAGGTAGCGGACACGCGCCAGATCCCCACGAACGACCCGGGCCCGAGCGTCTTTTTGAGCGTGCCTTCGGTTGGCACTTCGCCGATCGCGGCCGGTGCTGCGTCGAACACGGGCACAGGCAAGATCGCCTCGCCGTCGATCACGAATCCGGCCGTCGCGACGAATGGCGACAATTACACGATTACATTCGGCGGCACGGCTGCGGCGCCGACGTACACGGTGACCGACAATACGGCGGTGCCGCCGACGACAACTCCGGCTGCCGCGTACACCGCGAACGCGCCGATCGCACTCGGCAGCGGCATGCAGATTGCGATCACGGGTGCGCCGAACCCGGGCGACACGTTTAGCGTGACGCCCGCGACAGCGCCGCAAAACAGCAGTCTGTTCTCGACGCTCGATTCGATCATCTCGGCGTTGCAACAGCCGGCGAACAATAATCCCACCGCGACGGCGACGCTCGAGAACTCCTTGGCGACCGGCATGGCACGCTTCCAAAACTCGCTGACGAACGTGACGGTCGTGCAGGCATCGGTGGGCGGCCGGGAGCAAGAATTGCAGGCGCTGAAAACCACGACTCAAACGAACTCGACGCAAGTGCAAAGCGATCTGTCGAATCTGACGGGTGTGGACATGGTGACGGCGATCACCAAGTTCGAGCAGACGCAGAGCGCGTTGCAAGCCGCGCAGCAGACGTTCGTGAAGATGCAAGGGATGTCGCTGTTCCAGTACATCGGGAGTTAATGCCGATCGGCAATCGGTGGTCGCCCGGCAGCGGTCGATCGCTAACCATTTGACGAAGCCGCACGCCCGCAAGGGCGTGTTGACAAAGCCGAAGCCCTACTCTCCTCGGGGCTTCGGCTCTTTTTTTTCTGCGGCGCCCCTACCGCAATCCCGCACTAACCCGCCCCATCTGATCGATACCGGTATCGACCAGATGCGCGAAGAACGGAATCATGTTCGGCAGCATCAACATCAAGAGCAGCATGCCGACCATCAGCGTGACCGAAAACCCGATCTGAAACACGCCGATCTGGGGCGCGGCGCGATTGAGGATACCGAGCGAAAGGTTCGCGACGAGCAAGGCAATCACGACGGGCAGCGATAGCAGTAAGCCGGCCGTAAAAATCGAACCGCCCCATCGCGCGAGCGCGTGCAGCCCGGGTGGCCCGACGAGGGCGGCCGATATCGGCACCGATTGGAACGATTCGATGAGCGCCGCGACCACTTGCAAGTGTCCGTTGAAGGCCAGGAACGCGATCATCGCGATGATGTTCAAGAAAGTCGAGATGACTTGCGAGGACGTATTCGCAGTCGGATCGAAGAAGGTGGCGAAACCGAGCCCCATCTGCAAACCGATGAGCGTGCCGGCCATTTCCACCGCCGCGAACACGAGCTGCATCGTGAACCCGAGCGCCGCGCCGATCAAGAACTGCGAGACCATGATCCAAATGCCGTTCGCCGAAAAGACGGTCGCTGCCGGCATGGGCGGCAGCGTCGGCGCGACGATGAGCGTCATGAACGCCGCCAGCGCGATCTTCACGCGCGCGGGGATGGACGTGTGGCCGAGCACGGGCGCCATCGCGATGAGCGCCGCGATGCGCGTAAACGGCCAAAGGAACGCCGTGAGCCAGGCGTTCAGTTGCGCATAGGTGACCGTAAACATCGACGGATCGCGGATCGTTGATCGTTGCCGGCGCGTGCCCGCGCTATCCCGCGAACGAAGGGATGCTCGTCAGCATCTCGCGCATGTAATCGAGAATGATCGACATCATCCACGGGCCCGCCACCACCAGGGTGATCGTCACGGCCATCAGCTTCGGGATGAACGACAGGGTCGCTTCGTTGATCTGCGTGGCCGCTTGGAAGAAGCTGACGAGCAAGCCCACGGCGAGCGAGACGATCAGCGGCGGCGCCGTGAGCAAGAGCGCGACGTACATCGCGCGGTGCGCGAGTGTCAGAACGGATTCGGGCGTCATTGTGGAGCGGTCCTCGAAAAAAGCGGCGGGCGCGCGGCGCGCTGCCCGATACGATGCCCTATGCGAAGCTCTGCGCGAGTGAGCCGATGAGCAATTGCCAGCCGTCGACGAGTACGAACAACATGAGCTTGAAAGGCAGCGAAATCGTCACGGGCGACACCATCATCATGCCCATCGACATCAACACGCTGGCAACGACCATGTCGATGATGAGAAACGGAATGAAGATCGTGAAACCGATCTGAAAGGCCGTTTTCAACTCGCTGGTGACGAACGCGGGCACGAGCAGCGAGAGCGGAACGTCTTCAGGCCCTTGCAGCGGGGGTGAGTGCGAGATCTTGGCGAACAGGGCGAGATCGGATTCGCGCGTTTGCTTGATCATGAACTGCTTGAACGGCGCCACGCCGCGCGTCACGGCCGTGTCCATCGAAATGGTCCCGTCCGCGAAGGGCTTATACCCGTCGGTGTAGGCCTTGTTGATGACGGGCGACATGACGAAGAGCGTCAAGAACAAGGCAAGGCCGACGAGCACCTGATTGGGCGGCGTCGTCGCCGTACCCATGGCTTGGCGCAGCAGCGAGAGCACGATGATGATGCGCGTGAAGCTCGTCATCATCAGCACCATTGCCGGCAAAAACGACAACATCGTGAGCAGCAGCATCGTCTGCACGCTCAGCGAATAGGTCGTACCGCCGTTCGGGCCGGGGCTCGTGTTGAAGGCCGGCAACCCGGCGGGCGCTGTCTGCGCGTGCGACACGGCGGGCAGCAGCGAGAAAATGACAAACGGGAGTGCGGGCGCGGCGGCGCGCGCGAACCGCATGATGGAACTGGACGACATTACTTGCCCCCGCCCGAAGGCCGAGAAAACCGCTTTTTCGCCTCGTTGCCGAGCGCGGACCGAAAGCGCGAGCCGAACGTGCCGGCAAGCGGGTTGTCGTCGGCTTCGGCGCCGCTGCCGGGTGCGCCGGGCTCGCCGGCTTTCGGTGCGGGCATCGTATGGAGCAGCCGCACGCTGCCGGGCGCGGTGCCGAGCACGAGCCAGGTGTCGCCGATTTCGACGACGGCCACGCGCTCCTTGCCGCCGAGCGACACGCCGCCGACGGTGCGCACGAGTTGGCCGCGTGCGGAAGG
>JBQCDS010000519.1:0-8541 GCA_051961035.1 Trinickia sp.
GTGGTGCTTCCGGTCAAGGAATTCTCGGCCGATAAGTTCGTCTTCATGGCCACTTCGCTCGGCACGGTCAAGAAGACGCCGCTCGAGGCTCTCAGCAGGCCGCTGCGCAAAGGTATTATTGCCGTCGGTCTGGACGATGGCGATTACCTGATCGGCGCCGCGATCACCGACGGTCAGCACGACGTCATGCTGTTCTCCGATTCGGGCAAAGCCGTGCGTTTCGACGAAAACGACGTCCGTCCGATGGGCCGGGAAGCGCGGGGTGTGCGTGGCATGCAACTGGAGGAAGGGCAGCAGGTCATCGCCATGCTCGTGGCCGGCAGCGAAACGCAATCCGTATTGACGGCAACCGAGAACGGTTACGGCAAGCGCACGCCGATCACCGAATACACGCGGCACGGCCGCGGCACGAAGGGTATGATCGCGATCCAGACGTCCGAGCGTAACGGCAAGGTGGTGGCCGCCACGCTCGTCGACCCAGAAAGCCAAATAATGTTGATCACGACCACGGGTGTGCTGATTCGCACGCGGGTTTCGGAGATTCGCGAGATGGGGCGGGCGACGCAGGGTGTTACACTCATCAGCCTTGATGACGGTACGAAGCTCTCCGGCCTGCAGCAGATCGCGGAAGCCGATTCCGATGTCGACGTCGACGGCGATGGCACTGTGGCCGACGAAGATGCGGGCGACGGCGGCGCTCAATAGTCAATAGCGAACAGCACAAAGAAGCGCGCGCGATCGCGTCCGTCGATGCGCGCGCGAACGATTCAATTTTTAGAGGGAGTGAAGATGCAACGACGATTCAAGCAATGGATGCTGCTGGCTGCTTTCGTGCCGACTTTCGCGATGGCGCAAGCGCTCCAGAATCAAGCGCCGGCGGCTGCGGCTAGCTCGGCGGCGCCGGTCGATCCGGCCAAGCAAGCCGCGATCAAGGATCTGCTCGAAGCGATCGACGCACAAAAGCTCGTCGGTGCGATCGGCAACAGCGCCCAAATGCAAGCGAAGCAATACGTGCCGGAAATCTTGTCGGAAGCGCTGTCGGAGAACAAGTCGCTGAACGACAAGCAAAAGCAAGCGGCTGTGCCGTCGCTGCAAAAGAACGCGGTGCCCAAGCTCGTCAACTCGGCGGGCCAAGTGTTCACGTCGGATTCGTTCCGCCAAGACGCGATGCAAGCGCAATACGACGCGTACGCCAAGTATTACTCGACGGATGAAATCAAGGACCTGACGAAGTTCTACAAGAGTACGACGGGCCGCAAGTTCATCCAGGTGCAAGATCAAGTGGGCCGCGATGTTGTCGGCAGCCTGATGCAGAAGTACATGCCGCAATCGATCCAGGCCACGCGCGAGCAAGCTGAAAAGGAAGTCGCCGCGGTCAAGCCCGGCAAGTAAGCCACGGCGGGCCGGACTAGGCGGCTCCTCGGGGCCGCGTCGTTCCGGCTCCGCGTCGCAGGCCCGCAAAAACGCCGGGCCTAGGCGAGCGGCTTTCAATCGGCGGTGCGATAATGGCCGTTTGCGCGAAATGCGCGAACGGCCATTATCTATTTCTGATTTGCGTCCGACGTACGCGTGGGTGGCCAGAAGTGCCGCCCGCGTGTGGTCCGTTCATCCATTCTCGGGGGTTCTCACGATGCGGGTCTTCAATTTTGCGGCCGGGCCGGCGGCTTTGCCCGAAGAGGTATTGCGTCAAGCGGCCGACGAAATGCTCGACTGGCAAGGCAGCGGCATGAGCGTGATGGAGATGAGCCATCGTGGCCGTGAGTTCAGCTCGATCCACGAGCAGGCGCTGGCCGATCTGCGCGAATTGATGCAAGCGCCGGCGAGTCACCGCATCTTGTTTCTGCAAGGCGGCGGGCTGGCCGAAAACGCGATCGTGCCGATGAACATGCTCGGCAAGCGCGATACCGCCGATTTCGTCGTCACGGGCTCCTGGTCGCAAAAGTCGTTCAAGGAAGCCGGCAAGTACTGCAAGCCGCATCTGGCTGCCAGCGGCGAGACGGCGGATGGCTTTACCCGCGCGCCCAGGCGTGCCGAATGGCGATTGTCCGACGATCCGGCCTACGTTCATCTGTGCACGAACGAGACGATCAATGGCGTGGAAACGTTCGACATTCCCGAGCTCGGCGACACGCCGCTCGTCGCGGATGTCTCCTCGCACGTGCTGTCGCGCCCGCTCGACGTCGCCAAATACGGTGTCATGTACGGCGGCGCGCAAAAGAACATCGGGATGGCGGGCCTGACGATCGTTGTCGTGCGCGAGGATTTGCTCGATCGCGCACTGCCGATTTGCCCGTCGGCGTTCGAATGGCGCATCGTCGCCGAGCACAATTCGATGTTCAATACACCGCCCACCTACGCGATCTACGTCGCCGGCTTGGTCTTCCAATGGTTGAAGCGGCAAGGTGGGCTGAAAGCGATCGAGGCGCGCAACCTCGAAAAGTCGAAGCTGCTTTACGACGCGATCGATGCGAGCAGCTTTTATGTCAATAAAGTGGAGCGCGATTCGCGTTCGCGAATGAACGTACCGTTCTTCCTCGCGGATGAATCGCGCAATGACGATTTCCTGGCCGGCGCGAAAGAGCGCGGGCTGATGCAGCTCAAGGGCCACAAGTCCGTCGGCGGCATGCGGGCATCGATTTACAACGCGGTGCCGCTCGAAGGCGTTAAGGCGCTGGTCGAGTACATGGCGGAATTTGAACGGACTCGCGCCTGAGCGCGGGGTAGGGCGAGCGCCACGCCGCCCCTTTTCGATACGGCCGTTTTACGCATGGACGACGAACTCAATTCAAAGCTGAAACCGCTGCGCGATCGGATCGACGAGATCGACGCGCAACTCATCGCGATGCTGAACCGGCGCGCGGCGATCGCGCTCGAGGTGGGCGAGATCAAGAAGCACTACAACGCTCCCGTGTTCCGGCCGGAGCGCGAGCAGCAGGTCATCTCGCGGTTGCAGGCGATGAGCGAGGGGCCGCTCGCGGGCGATCACATCAGCGCGATCTGGCGCGAGATCATGGCGGCGAGCCGTTCGCTCGAACAACCGATCAGCGCCGCCTATCTCGGCCCCGCCGGCACCTACAGCGAAGAGGCGATGGTCGAATACTTCGGCCACTCGATCGAAGGGCTGCCGTGCCTGTCGATCGACGAAGTGTTTCGCTCGGTGGAGGCAGGCAGCGCGCAGTTCGGTGTCGTGCCGGTCGAAAATTCGAGCGAGGGCGCCGTGTCGCGCACGCTCGATTTGCTATTGCAGTCTCCGGTATTGATCGGCGGCGAGCTTGCATTGCCGATTCGGCATAACCTGCTTACGCAAAGCGGCGCGCTCACGGGCATCACGCGCGTGTGCGCGCATGCGCAGGCACTCGCGCAATGCCAGCGCTGGCTTGGAACGCATATGCCGCACATCGAGCGGCAGGCCGTCTCCAGCAATGCCGAGGCCGCGCGCATGGCGTCGCTGGATCCGAGCATCGGGGCGATCGCGAGCGACCGCGCCGCGTCGTTTTACGGGCTACAGATCGCCCATGCGCTGATCCAGGACGATCCGCACAACCGGACCCGGTTCGTGATGATCGGCCATGCGCCGGCCGGCCGCAGCGGGCACGACCAAACATCGCTCATCGTTTCGGTCAAGAACGAGCCGGGCGCCGTATTCAAGCTGCTCGAGCCGCTTGCGCGGCACGGCGTGTCCATGACGCGCTTCGAGTCGCGGCCCGCGCGCGTGGGGACGTGGGAGTACTACTTTTACATCGACCTCGAAGGCCATCGCGAGGATCCGCCCGTGCGGGACGCGCTTGCCGAGCTAGAGAAGAAGGCCGCGTTCCTCAAGATACTCGGCTCCTATCCGAGTTCGCGCTAGCGTACGCGCCCGCCAATTTTCGATGAGAGATGCGCACGCGCACCGATTAGTCCAACGAATCCGCACTGTCCGCTTTGGAGACACACATGACGATGCAATACGGCCCTTCCTACGTGCGCCAAATCGCCCCTTACGTTGCTGGCAAGCCGATCTCCGAAGTCGCGCGCGAGTTCGGGCTCGATGAAGCAAACATCGTGAAGCTGGCGTCGAATGAAAATCCGCGGGGCATGCCCGAATCGGCCAAGGTCGCCATGGCGCGTGCCGCCGCCGAACTCGGCCGCTATCCCGACGCGAACGCGTTCGAGCTGAAGGCCGGGCTCGCGGCGCGCTATGGCGTGCCGGCCGACTGGATCACGCTCGGCAACGGCAGCAACGATATTCTCGAGCTCGCCGCGCATGCATTCGTCGAAAAGGGCCAGTCGGTCGTCTACTCGCAGTATTCGTTCGCGGTGTACGCGCTGGCCACGCAAGGTCTCGGCGCGCGGGCGATCGTCGTGCCGACCGTGAAGTACGGCCACGATCTCGATGCGATGCTGGCGGCGATCGAAGAAGACACGCGCCTCGTGTTCATCGCCAACCCAAACAATCCGACGGGCACGTTCATCGAAGGCCCGGCCCTCGAGGCGTTTCTCGAGAAAGTGCCCAAGCGCGTCGCAGTCGTGCTGGACGAGGCTTACACGGAATACCTTGCGACCGACCGCCGCTACGATTCGATTTCCTGGGTGCGCCGCTATCCGAATCTCGTCGTCTCCCGCACGTTTTCGAAGGCGTTCGGCCTCGCCGGCCTGCGCGTCGGCTTCGCGATCGCGCAACCCGAGCTGACCGATCTGCTGAACCGGCTGCGCCAGCCGTTCAACGTCAACTCGATGGCGCAAGCGGCCGCGATCGCTGCGCTCGACGATACGGCGTTCCTCGAACAGACAGCCGCGTTGAACACGGCCGGCTATCAGCGCCTCACGCAGGCGTTCGATAAGCTCGGCCTCGAATACGTGCCGTCGTTCGGCAATTTCGTGCTCGTGCGAGTCGGCAACGACGACGGCGCCGGGGCGCGCGTGAATCTCGCGCTGCTCAAGCAGGGCGTGATCGTGCGTCCGGTCGGCAATTACGGGCTGCCGCAATGGCTGCGCGTGACGATCGGCCTGCCGGAGGAGAACGAGGCATTCCTCGCCGCACTCGAGAAGGCGCTTGGACAGGCCTGAACGTCACGCGGCACATATCGCGCGCGCCACGTGCGCGCGCACCCTTTTGCTTGCGAGCCATTCGTGACGACGTTCACTTTCGACAAAATCGTGATTTTCGGCGTGGGGCTCATTGGCGGCTCGCTCGCACGTGCTTTGCGTGAGCGTTGCCCCGGGCCGCGCGGCGGGCGCATCGTCGGCGTCGGGCGCACGCGCACTTCGGCTGAGCGCGCGCGCGACCTTGGCGTGGTGGACGATGTCGCCTCGCTCGACGACGATGAAGCGCTATCCGCGGCGCTGACCGGCGCCGATCTCGTGCTGCTCGCGGCGCCCGTCGCTCAGACGCGGCCGCTGCTCGAACGCATCGCGCCGTTGTTGGACGAGCGCACGATCGTCACCGATGCCGGAAGCACGAAGTCGGACGTCGTCGCGGCGGCGCGCGCGGCGCTTGGTGCGCGCGTGGCTCGATTCGTCCCTGGCCACCCGATCGCGGGGCGCGAGTCGAGCGGCGTGGAAGCCGCGCTGCCCGATCTGTACGTAGGCCGCAACGTCGTGCTGTGCCCGCTGCCCGAAAACCGGGAGGCGGACGTGTCGCGAGTCGATGCGCTGTGGCGCGCGACGGGTGCGCTCGTCAGCACGATGAGCCCTGAGCAGCACGACCGCGTATTCGCCTCGGTCAGCCACTTGCCGCATTTGCTGTCGTTTGCGCTCGTCGAACGCATTTTGAGTGCGCCCGATGCGGCGTTGAAGTTCTCGTTCGCGGCGGGCGGCTTTCGCGACTTCACCAGGATCGCCGCGTCGAGTCCCGAAATGTGGCGGGATGTGTGCCTCGCCAACCGGAACGCGCTCGTCGATGAGCTCGACGGCTACTTGGCCGTTCTAGCCGAACTGCGTGCCGCGGTGGTCGCCGGCGACGGTGGGGCGCTAGAAGCTGTATTCGCGCGCTCGCGCAAAGCGCGCACGCAGTGGCAGGAACGCGGCAGCCACGCGGGCGCGAGCGCGACGCCGGTCGGTTCCAAGGCGCCATGCGCGGACGGCGATGTTGCCCCGAAATAAAAGGATCTCCATGGAATACCTCGATCTCGGACCCTACTCTCGGGCGCAAGGCACGGTACGCCTGCCCGGCTCCAAGAGCATCTCCAATCGCGTCCTCTTGTTGGCTGCGCTAGCCGACGGGGAGACGTCGATCTCCAATCTGCTCGATTCGGACGACACGCGCGTCATGCTCGATGCGCTCGGCAAGCTCGGCGTGAAATTCACGCGCGAGGGCGACGGATGCGTCGTACAAGGCACGCGCGGCGCATTCCAGGCACGCTCCGCCGATCTGTTTCTCGGCAACGCCGGCACGGCGGTTCGACCGCTGACGGCGGCGCTGGCCGTGAACGGCGGCGATTACCGTGTGCACGGCGTGCCGCGCATGCACGAGCGGCCCATCGGCGATCTCGTCGACGGCTTGCGCCAAATCGGCGCGCGCATCGATTACGAGGCGAACGAGGGCTATCCGCCGCTGCGCATCCGTGCCGGGAAGATCGCGATCGAAGAGCCGATCCGCGTTCGCGGCGACGTGTCGAGCCAATTCTTGACGGCGCTTTTGATGGCGCTGCCGCTCGTGCGCACGACAAGCGGCGAGATTGTCGTCGAAGTCGAGGGCGAGCTGATCTCCAAGCCGTACATCGAAATCACGATGAAGCTGATGGAGCGCTTCGGCGTGACGGTCGCGCGCGAAGGCTGGCAGCGTTTCACGGTGCCGGCGGGCGTTCACTACCGATCGCCCGGGGCGATCATGGTCGAGGGCGATGCGTCGTCTGCCTCCTACTTCCTCGCAGCCGGCGCGATCGCGGGTGGGCCCGTGCGCGTCGTCGGCGTGGGGCGCGACAGTATTCAGGGCGACGTGGCGTTCGCTGACGCACTAACCGCGATGGGCGCCAACGTCACGATGGCTGCCGATTGGATCGAGGTGCGCGGGGTGGGCCACGATCACGGCCGGCTCGAAGCGGTCGACATGGATTTCAACTTGATTCCCGACGCGGCGATGACGATCGCGGTTTGCGCACTGTTCGCGCAGGGCACCACAAGGCTGCGCAACATCGGCAGCTGGCGCGTGAAAGAGACGGACCGGATCGCGGCGATGGCCACCGAGCTGCGCAAGGTTGGCGCGACGATCGAGGAGGGCGAGGACTTCCTCGTCGTGACCCCGCCGGCTCGGCTCGCGCCGAACGCCGCGATCGACACGTACGACGATCACCGCATGGCGATGTGCTTCTCGCTCGTCTCGCTCGGCGGCGTGCCGGTGCGGATCAACGACCCAAAGTGCGTCGGCAAGACGTTTCCCGACTATTTCGATCGCTTCAAGACGCTCGTGCGCGGTTGAGCGCCCGATCCATCCATCCATTGCCTTCACGCTCTTTGCGTCCGCTGTCGACGGGAGCGAGCGCTCAAGCGCTTGATCCCACCGCATGCGAAGCAGCTCTACACGTGAGGGAGTTATTCGTGAGGGTGGCATGGCGAGTACCCAAATTAAACCGACTCGCCCGTTTCACCAGACCCCCGTCATCGCCATCGATGGCCCGACCGCTTCCGGCAAGGGCACTGTCGCCGCGCTCGTCGCCGCCCGGCTCGGCTTTCATTTGCTCGACAGCGGTGCGCTGTACCGGCTCGCCGCGCTGGCGAGCGTGCGCTACGGGGTGGCCCCGAACGACGAAGATGCGTTGGCTGCGCACGTCGGCGATTTGCATATCACGTTTCGGGAGGGCTGCGCGCAACTCGACGGCGTCGATGTATCGAGCGAAATCCGCGCCGAACAGATCGGCAACCGCGCCTCGGCGATCGCCGTCCATCAAAGCGTGCGCGCCGCGCTCGTGGCGCGCCAGCGGGCGTTTCGCAAGGAGCCGGGACTCGTCGCGGACGGTCGTGACATGGGCACCGTCATCTTCCCTGACGCGCTTTTGAAGGTGTTTTTGACGGCCAGTGTCGAGGCTCGCGCGAACAGGCGGTATAAGCAATTGATCCAAAAAGGCTTTTCTGCTAATATGGATGACTTGCTCCGGGATTTGCGTGAGCGCGACGAACGCGACAGCAATCGCGCCGTCGCTCCGCTTAAGCCCGCGGCAGATGCAAAGCTGCTCGACACCTCGGCGCTATCGATCGACGAAGCGGTCGACGAAGTGGTGAAGTGGTTTCGAGAGCGGTAGGTGCTCAGGCAGTGCCGGTGGCAATGTCCCGCGGCGCTTCCCAGGCGTGGTGTTAACCCTTAACCCCGTATGGCATTCGCATCGATCTCGCAGCATGCTCGGTCGTGGTGACCGGCCCTGACAGCGAAGCCATGCAATTACGCATTTTTATGTCCGACCTGCAAACCTCCAACCCGAATACCGAATCTTTCGCGGCCCTTTTCGAAGAGTCGCTGACCAAGCAAGACATGCGCGCCGGCGAAGTGATTTCCGCCGAAGTCGTGCGTGTCGACCACAACTTCGTGGTCGTCAATGCGGGTCTCAAGTCCGAAGCCTACATTCC
>JBQCDS010000520.1:0-8365 GCA_051961035.1 Trinickia sp.
GTTCCCTGTCGTGGGGATCGACGCATCGCCCGACGACGCCGACGCGCTGAAACAATTCTTGAGTGCCATGCCGGCGAGGTGCGGCGCCGCTTTCGTGATCGTTCTGCGCGCGGGCGTCAAACGCGGCGAGCCCTTCGACGCCGAGCTGCAACCCACCACGTTCTTGAAGGACGAGCATGTCCTACTCGTCGACGACGATCACGATACGGTCGAGACGTTCCGCTTGCTGCTCGAAATGGAAGGCGCCGTCGTGACGGTTGCCACGAGCGGCGACGAAGCGCTCGATATGCTCGACAAGCAGCCGCCGTCGTTGATTTTGTCCGACCTCGGCATGCCCGGCATGAACGGCTTGCAGTTCATCGCGGCCGTGCGCAAGCGCCCGAATCTACAATCGGTGAAGGCCATTGCGCTGAGCGGCTTCGGCAGGCCGTCGGATATCGAGGAAGCCACGCACGCCGGCTTCGATGCGCACTTGACCAAGCCCGTCATGCTCGATGCGCTGTTGAGTACGATCGCGCGGGTACGGACGAAGTAGTTCCCCCTCCCAACATTCACAAGGCCGATCGCCGTCCCGATGAAGAAATTGCTTGCCGCTTTGCTCGTTGCCGTCAGCGTACACGCTGTCGCCGCGCCGCCCTGTTCGCAGTTCGTGCCCGACGCGCGGTTTCCCGTGCTCGCCAACGCAAAGATGGCGCCCAAGACGCGCCTGCTTTGCTACTCCGACTTCGTCGTGCTCCATTCCGGTTTGACCCATGGGCCGCTTTGGTCGGCCGAGCATCTGACGCGCGCGCATCTACGCGAAGCCCGGGAACAGGTGCGCACGAACAAGTTCTTTGAAGATCCGGCGCTCCCACCCGGGGAAGGCGCGACATTGGCCGATTACAGGCGCAGCGGGTTCGATCGCGGACACATGAGCCCAGCGGGCGATCGTTGGGACGGCCAAGCGATGGCGCAATCGTTCACGCTGGCCAACGTCGTGCCGCAAAATCGCGACAACAACGAGCATCTGTGGGCGCGCATCGAATCGTCGGTGCGCAAGATCGCGAACCGGTATGGCGAGGCGTATGTCGTCACCGGCCCGCTGTTCGCGGGACAAACGCTCAGTACGATCGGTGCGACGCGCGTGTTGGTACCCACGCAGTTGTTCAAGCTCGTCTACGTGCCCGAGGCGAACAAGGCGTTCGCCATCGTCGTCGACAACGCCGCGACCCATCGCTACGAGATGAAGACCGTGCACGAACTCGAAGCGATGAGCGGATTGCGCTTCCCCGGCATTCCGCAGGCGCTGAAAGATCAACGTATCGGAGGGCTCAAAGGTGTCTGACTTCCACGCATACGAAAACGACGACGAAGTGCTCAACATCGAAGGCGATGCGCTGACGATATCGAACGGCATGACCCATGTCCTTCTCTCGGGCGCACTTCGAATCGGCAAAGACAAGCATGGATTGAAAGCGGCGCGCGCACTCAAGCAGGCGGTGGACGGCATCGTCGCCGCGCTCGAGCGCGAGAAGGCGCTGCCGGACGAAACGAAGGACGACCCGCCGGCGGCGCCGGGCCACGTCGACAATCCGTTTCTTTGAGCGCGTGGGCAGCTTTACGCCACGGGCCCCTTTAACTGCTCCGTTGCTCGCGCAACAGCAACACGCTTTGCACTGCCGTCACGGCCACGGCCATCCAGATCGGCGCATATGTGCCGATCTGCCGCGCCGACAGCGCTTCGCCGAGCAAAGTCACCGAAAACACCACGAGCAGCACCGGCTCGACATAGCCGAGAATCCCGAACAACGCCATCGGCAGCATGCGGCTGGCAGCCAGGTAGCTCGCGAGTGCGATCGTGCTCAGTGCGCCCAGCCCCGGCAGCAGCAACGCCCACAGGAGCGGGCGTTGCAGCGCCGCCGGTGCACCGCAGCTCACCGCGATGATCGCCACGGCAACCGGTAGCAACAGCATGATTTCCAACGCGAAGGTAGCGAGCGAATCGCCGCCGAGCTTGCGGCGCAAGATGAAGTAAGGCGGGTAGCCGACGGCCACGACGAGCGTCGGCCAGGAGAACGCGTGGGTCACCCACAGTTCGTGCATGACGCCCGCCGCGGCAAACGCGACTGCTATCCACTGCAGCCCGACGAGCTGCTCGCGATAGTAGAACCGCCCAACGAGCACCATCGAGAGCGGCAGCAAGAAATAGCCGAGCGACACTTCCAACATGCGGCCGTGCAACGGCGCCCACATGAACAGCCACAGTTGCGTGCCGAGCAATGCGCTGGCGAGCAACAGCATGAGCCCCTTCAACGGATCGCGCAGCGAAGCCTTGATGAGCGCCTGCAAGTGCGGGCCGCGCCCACGCATCCAAACGAGCGCTAACGCCCCGGGCGCTGTCCAAACGATGCGCCAAGCGAAGATGTCCAAACCGTCGAGCGGATGCAACAACCGGGTATAGACGGATAACAGCGCGAACAGTGTCGTCGCCAGGACTGAAAGCGCAAGGCCACGCCCCGTTTCTTGTCGATTCATTTCTTATGCAATGCCCGGGCGCGCTGAACGCGCCGACGGAAAAAGGGCCAATAGGGACGGGGCGCCGTTCAATGTGCCGGCGTTCAATGTTGTTCGAAGCGTACGAAACGTTTGTCGACTTGTCGCTCTTCGCTGACGAAATCGGTGACGCGCGCCGATGGCGGCCCGCGCCGCATCCATTCGAGCATCCGATCGATCTGATTGGCCGGCCCTTGCAGCATCGCTTCGACCGAACCGTCGGCGACGTTCGCCACCCATCCGGTGATTCCGAGCGCGTGCGCTTGCCGCAACGTCGCGTGCCGAAATCCGACGCCTTGCACCACGCCGCGCACGCGCACGTGATAAGTCTCCATCTTTTTGTCCAAATCCGGACCTTCCATTGCCTTCTCCACCACCAACGCATTGATCCCAGCATTGTAGACGCCCAGCCGAAATCGCTTTTTTTAGCTGCACCTAACATCCGACGCTAAAGAATGGCGCATGGGCGGCCGTTAAACGCTGTGATTGCGTATGCGCGACCGCTCAACTGGCGAGAGGAGACCTACCTGTGGCGCTACAGAATCGCGCGGCACGAGACGCTCGGGACAGTGTTTTGAAAAATTGGCTGGACGAGCACAGCACCGCCATCCTGACCGTCGCCGTTTGTGCGATCGCGGTCGGCATCGTCGCGTTCGGGGCGAGCCGGATCTTCGCGGCGCGCGAACTCGACGACGCTCAGTGGGCGCATGCATTACAGATTCGTGACGACGTCGAACAACTGGAAAGCCTTTATGCCGAGGCCGATGCGGATTTCCTGCATCTGGCCGCCGATCCGACCTCGAACGATGTTCCGTGGCCGGCGTTGCGGATCGAACGCGCGGAGCACACACTCGACGCCTTGGCGAATCGGCTCGGTCAGTCGCCACAGCTCGAGCGCCGAGTCGAAGCGCTGCGTGCGGCCACGCACGAATGGCAACAGAGCACTGCGCTGACCGCGCGCAGCGAGCAGTCTCAGGATTCCTGGGTGCTGCTGCCGCGCGATACGTTGCTCTCGGTCGAAGACAGCCGCCGCCGTGTCGCGCTCGGCTTGCGTAGCCTCGCCGACGCGCAAGACTTGCCGACGGGCGCCCGCGCGAACAATCTCGCGCACCGCTATGCATCGGAGCGCACCGCCTTCGCGGCGGCCGTCGCCACTGCATTCATCTTCCTCGTCTACGGCTTTCTAGCCAATCATCGCCTCGGGCTTGAACGCGCACGCACGCGCATCTCGCGCGAGGAAGGCGAGGCCCGGTTTCGCGAATACTTCGAAGAGCATCCGCTGCCGATGCTCATCTACGACGTCGAAACGCTTACGATCGCCGCCATCAACGGCGCGGCGGTACGGCAATACGGATACGAGCGCGAAGAATTGGCGGGGATGTCGATCGCCGCGTTACGGCCACCCGAAGACAGCGCGAAGTTCATCGAGGGCTTCATCACACTCGCGGCCACCATGGGCCGCACGGACGGCCCGATCAGCGGGTCAACGGGCATGCGCACGCATGTGCGCAAAGACGGCTCGCGGTTCTCCGTCGAGCCGTCCTATCACTTTCTGACCTACGCGAATCGACGTGCGTGCTTCGTCGTGGCGATCGACGTTACCGAGAAGGAGAGCGCGAAGGAAGGACTGCGACAGTCGAAGCAAATGCTGGAGGCTGTCATCGACAGCGTGCCGCAGCGAATCTTTTGGAAGGATACCCAGTCGCGCTACCTGGGGTGCAACCGCGCGTTCGCGAACGATGTCGGCCTCACCGACGCCTCGCAAATCGTCGGGCTCACCGACTATGACCTTCCATGGCACGAGGCGGCATCCAACGCGCGCATGCGCGATCGCGAAATCATTGAAACCGGCGAGCCGCTGGTGAACTACGAGGAATACTCCTTAGCCGCAAACGGCGCGTGGCGATGGCTGCGCAAAACGAAGGTGCCGCTGCGCGACACGCAAAGCGAAGTCATCGGGCTGCTCGCCGCGTACGAGGATGTGACCGAGCGCAAAGGCGTCGATCTTGCGCTGCGGTTGCGCAGCCGCGCGCTTGACGCCATCGTCAACGCCGTGCTGATCACGCGCGTCACCGATGACGGCGACCTGATCGAATACGCGAACCCGGCATTCGAACGCATCACGGGTTACTCCGTCGAGGACGTCCGGGGCCTGGACTTGCGCATCTTGCACGGCGACGACGACAAGCAGGAAGGCATAGAAACGATCCGCCGCGCGCTTGCCGACGAGCGCGAAGTCACGACGCTGCTTCGCAGTTCCCGGCGCGACGGCACGCACGTGTGGAATCAGATCTACCTTGCACCGGTGCGTGACGATCACGGCCACGTAACGCATCACATCAGCGTCGTCAACGACGTCACCGAGCTCGTTCGATCGCGCGATATGCTGGCGCAGCAAGCCAATTTCGATTCGCTGACCGAATTGCCGAACCGCTATCGCCTGAGCGAACGCTTAGTGCAGGCGATAGGCGATGCGCAGCGCGACGGCACGCGCGTCGCCGTCGTCTTCATGGACATCGATCACTTCAAGGATGTCAACGACAGCCTGGGCCACGGCATCGGCGATCGCTTGCTGCGTGAAATCGGCGCGCGGCTGGCCTCGTGCGTGCGCGAGACCGATACGGTCGCACGTTACGGCGGCGATGAATTTGTCATGGTTGTCTGCGCAGGCGCGCGCGAAGACCGGCTGACCGACGTGCTCGCTCGCGTGTCGCAAGCATTTGCGCGGCCGGTATGGGTGGACGATACGGAGTTCTACGTCGAAACGAGCATCGGCGTGGCCACCTTCCCCGCCGACGGCAGCGATCCCGAGACGCTGCTGCGCCGCGCGGATCTCGCGATGTATCGCGCCAAGTCGAACGGGCGCAATGCGTTGCAACGCTTCACGCCCGAACTGGGCCGGTGTGCCGACGAGCGCCTGGCGCTTTCGCGCCGCATGCGTGCCGCGCTCGCGGGCGGCGAATTCCGGCTCGACTATCAACCGCAAGTGGATCTGGAAGCGAATCGCGTGACAGGGGTCGAAGCCCTGCTGCGATGGACCGACCAAGAGCTCGGGCCGGTCAGCCCCGCCACCTTCATACCGATCGCCGAGGAGAACGGGCTCATCGTTCCGATTGGCGAATGGGTCATGCAGCAGGCGTGCTTCCAAGCGCAAGTTTGGCAAGAAACGTTGCCGGGGCTGCGAATGTCCGTCAATCTTTCGCCTCGGCAATTCGCGCGCGGCGACATTCTGCGCGTGGTTCAGCGCACGCTGGCACGCGCCGGCCTATCGCCGCGCTTGCTCGAGCTCGAGATCACCGAAGGCGCGCTGATGACGCTCGGCGCGCTCGACATACTGCGTGCGCTGCGAGGCATGGACGTCGATCTTGCCATCGACGATTTCGGCACCGGGTATTCGAGCCTGTCCTACATCCGTAATTTCCACGCCAACCGGTTGAAGCTCGATATGTCGTTCGTCTCGGGCATCGGCCGGCATCGCGAAGACGAGGTCATCACGCGCGCGATTCTTTCGCTCGGCCGTGCGCTGGGGTTCAAAGTTGTCGCGGAAGGCGTCGAGACCGAGACGCAGCTTGCGTTCTTGCGCCGGCACGGCTGCAGCGTCGTACAGGGCTACCACTTCGCGCGCCCGATGCGCGCTGCCGACGCGCATGCATTCATCAGGCAGTTCAACGAAGGGGCGGTCGCTTTTGTATAGCTGAGCCGCCGCGGGGCAACAGCGCCGGCACCGGCGACAGCGGCAGCGGGTAACCACAACCAGTACAATCTCGGCGCATCTAGGCAACAAACGCATGTGCGCCACACCATGACCGAAACTTCAGGCGACCTCGTGCTCGTCACGGGCGCATCGGGCTTCGTCGGCTCCGCCGTCGCGCGAGCCGCGCTCGCACGTGGTATGCGGGTACGCGTGCTCGTGCGCGCGACAAGCCCGCGCAAGAATCTCGAAGCGCTCGACGCCGAAATCGTCATCGGCGATATGCGCGACGAACAATCGATGCGCGCCGCGCTGCGCGGCGCGCGGTATCTCATGCACGTCGCGGCCGATTACCGGCTGTGGGCGCCCGACCCCCTAGAGATCGAACGTGCGAACGTCGAAGGCACCGAAGCGACGATGCGCGCCGCGCTCGCCGAAGGCGTCGAGCGCATCGTCTACACCAGCAGCGTCGCGACCCTCAAGGTCACGAGCGAAGGACGCATCGCCGATGAGACGGTGCCGCTCGCGGCACAACAGGCGATCGGCGTCTACAAGCGCAGCAAAGTGTTGGCGGAGCGCGCCGTCGAGCGGATGATCGAACGCGATCGCCTGCCTGCCGTCATCGTCAATCCGTCGACGCCGATCGGGCCGCGCGACGTGCGCCCGACGCCGACAGGCCGCATCATCGTCGAAGCCGCGCTCGGCAAAATTCCCGCTTTCGTCGATACGGGCTTGAACCTCGTGCACGTCGACGATGTGGCCGAAGGCCATCTGCTCGCACTCGAACGCGGACGAATCGGCGAGCGTTACATTCTCGGCGGAGAGAACTTGCCGCTGCAACGCATGCTGGCCGATATCGCGAAGGAAACGGGCCGCAAGCCGCCGACGATCAGCTTGCCGCGCTGGCCGCTCTACCCGCTCGCGGTGGGTGCCGAATGCGTGGCCAAGCTCACGAAACGCGAACCGTTCGTGACCGTCGATGGCTTGAAAATGTCCAAGAACAAGATGTATTTCACGTCGGCCAAAGCCGAGCGCGAAATCGGCTATCGTGCGCGGCCCTATCTCGACGGGCTACGCGATGCGTTGCAGTGGTTCCGCGAAGCCGGGTATTTGGATGGTTGATGGGCGCGTGTGCATTTTGTTACAACCTCGCTCGCATCGCCCTCGGATGCGCGTGCCGAGCAGCCGGTAGAATCGCGTCTCTTTGCTTGAGAAGCCCCGCATGAACTTGGAAGAACAGATCGGTGCGATCGATGCGCAAATCGATCGGCTCAGCGAACTCGCCCGCCTCGCGCAGGAGCGCGACGCGCTGGACGCGCTCGCCAGGCAGCAAGCCGCACAACCGGAACGCGAGGTTGCAGCCACGGCCAGCGACGAGATGTCCACGCTGCGCGTCGCGCGGCCCTCGCACAACGAACTCACGCTTAGTATCGGCTCGCAAACCGTCACGCTGCGCCCCGAGCAAATCGGTCAATTGATCGAGGAATTGGCGAACGCGCGCGCGTCGATGCAGCCGGAGCCGCCGATGGCACTGCCGGCCGGCTGGCGCTTCGCCGCCACGAGAAACCCGGTGATGGCGATGCAAAAGCAAGCGAACGGCGATCGTCTGCTGATTGCTCGGCATACGGGCCACGGCTGGGTGCCGTTCACCTTCTCGCCCGATGCCGCCGTCCAGCTCTACATGATGCTCATGCAGCGATAAGGCGCCCGATTCATCCGCCCTGTGCGGGCGCTTGCACGCGCGCCTTCCATTGGCCGCCCTTGCCGCGCCAATAACGAATGGCCGACGCAAGCGTCGCGCCCACATAAAACAGCGCCACGAGGGGCAATGCGGGCGCCCACCAGGGCGAGCGTCCGTAATAGCGCAACATCGGCGCATAGGCGCAACACATGAGCGCCCACGCAAGCCATGCCGGCCAGCCCAGCGGGCCGAGCGCAAGCGCAACACAGGGCGGCACGAGATAGATGACGGCCATGCCGAGCATCGTGCCGGCAAGCAGCCAAGGCGAATAGCGCAATTGCGTGAACGCCGTGCGCGCGATCATGTTCCAGATTTCGCCGGGGCCATCGTAAGGACGCAGCGAATGGCTGCTTGCAGCAACGTCGAGCCGAATCGCGTGGCCGCCTTGGCCGCGATGCTTG
>JBQCDS010000521.1:0-9278 GCA_051961035.1 Trinickia sp.
GCCGTGAACGCCGATATCGTCGCGGTGGGCTGTCCGAACTGCACGGCGATGCTCGAAGGCGTCGTGGGTCCGCGCCCCGAAGTGCTCGACGTTGCCGAACTCGTTGCCGCTGCGTTGGAGTGAGAAGCCATGGACAACGTCAAACGAATCGATCCGCGCCGGCCGTTCGTCGTCGCCGCCTCGGGGCTCAAGCGGATTACGCTGGGCGAAACGGGCAGCGCGGATGCAAGCGCCGCGATGTGGACGGGGCACGCACACGGCGGCGCGCATCAAGCGAAGCCTGTCCGTGCGTTGCATGATGTCGCGCACACCTACCTCGTGGCCGCCCACAGCGAGCGCGGCGCCCTGGACGATCACGCGCGGCAGGCGCTCGCCGCCGCTGCATTGCTCGCCGATGCGCAGACCGAGGTGGTGCTGCTCGTGTTCGGCGAATGCAAGGAGGATGCGGGCTCGCTCGGTGCGGACAAGCTCATCGAACTCGACGGCTTCGATCGCCGTCATTTTGCGCCGGAGCGCGAGCTCGAAGCACTGAGCGCCTGCGCAGCGGCCTTTTCGCCCAAGCATGTGTTCATTCCCGATAACGCCACGGGCGACGGAGACTTGGGACGCCGCTTCGCCGCCGCGCTGAACGCGAGCGTGGCCACGCACGTCGTCGAGCTCGACGCTCAGCACGTGAGCATCTACACGCAAGCAAAACGCGCGTTCGCCAAGCGCGCGCTGCCCGATGTCGTGCTGCTGGCACCGAACGCCGTCGATCCGAAGCTGCCGTTCGTCGGCGCGGGCGAGCGCATCGCGCCCGGTTTCGTCGCATCGGGGGAGGCGGTGGGCGCCTATCGCGATCTCGGCCTCGAGGACATCGACGCCGCGCAAGTCGCACTCGAGGAAGCCGATTTCATCGTCTCGGCCGGCAATGGCGTGAAGGATATCGCCGCGTTCCAGACGCTAGCCGGTGCATTCGGCGCGGCCATTGGCGCGAGTCGTGTCGCGGTGGACAACGGGCACTTCACGCGCGACAAGCAAGTGGGCGCGACGGGCAAGACCGTGGATGCGAGCGTGTACATCGCCTTCGGCATCTCGGGCGCCGTTCAGCATTTGCAGGGGATCAAGGACTGCCGGCATGTCATCGCGGTCAACCTCGACGCCAGCGCGCCGATCGCGAAGCGCGCGAACCTGACCATCGTCGGGGATGCGCAGGCGACGATCTCAGCGCTGATCGAGCAAGTGGGCGCCGCGCGCGCGGCCCGCGCATCATCGCAAGCCGTGACGAGCGGATTGCAACCGGCAGGAGTCGTCGCATGAATACCATCCGGCAGTTGCAGCGTATCGCCGTTCTCGTTTCGGTCGGCCGCCATCCGTTGAGCGGGGTGCAGCGCTACAGCCGCAACGATGCCAGCGCGCTGGAAATCGGGCGTAACCTCGCTCAAAAGCATCGCGCTCAGCTCGATGTGATTCATGCTGGCTCGCGCGACGAGCCGGCGCTCGTCGAATACCTGGCGCTCGGTGCGCGCGAGGTCGAAGTGCTCGAATGCGCGGTCGACGAAGATGCCGCCACGGTGCTCGCGGCACGCATCGGCGGCTATGATCTCGTGCTGACCGGCACGCGAGCGGAAGGCGCGTTCGATACCGGCATGCTCCCTTATCGGCTCGCCGCGCTACTCGGTTATCCGCTCGTCGGTTCGGCCGTCGATGTGCACGTCGAGGCCGGACGCGTAGGCGTTCGGCAATTCCTGCCGAAGGGGTTGCGCCGGCGCGTCGATGCGTCGCTGCCGGCCGTCGTGGCCGTGCATCCGCTGGCCAACGTTCAGCCCCGGTACGCCTACGCTCGGTTGTGCGACGGCACCGTCCGTTCGGTTCGGGCGGCTCGCTCAGAGGCGCGCGAGGCGGCGGCCTGGACGATCGGCCCGATCGAGCGCAAGCCGGTGAAGCTCGCCGCGCCCGAAAAGCGCTCGGGACACGCGCGCATGCTCGGCGCGACGACAACCGAAAGCCGCGGCGGCAGCGTCGTAATCGACGGAACTCCGGTCGAAAAAGCGCAAGCGATCCTGGCTTATTTGCGCGAACATCAGCTCATCGACTATTGAACGGCGGCCGATCGTGTCGGGTCGGCCATCGCAACGATCACCAACATCATCACCGTTACCGTTACCAACGCCAACAACAACAGCACGAGAAAGGCCTACGAGCCAACGACGATCACATCGGCACGCATCCGCGCGCCGATGGCACCGTCGATAAGTCGAACCCGCGGCGTCGTGAGAAGCGATGCCGGTGGTCTGTCGTACACGGGGCTCTGCCGGCATTGGCCGGCAGGGCCTTCGTTTTTAGGTCCGTGCGGTGTCGCAATACCGCAAGGGGTGGTCGCAATTGATCGATAAACCTTTGTTTATTTGGGCAAATATGTAACAAATGGCGAATCGCTGAAATTGCCGGTTACATGAGGAGACGAACTCGATGCATACCCCCAAAGTCGTGGTCAAAGGCCTATGCAAGGTCTTTGGAAGCAATCCGCGGCAAGCGCTCGACATGCTTGCCGCCGGATCGACGAAGGATGAAGTGCTCAAACGCACCGGGCAGGTTGTCGGCGTGCATGACGTGTCGCTCGAGGTTGAGGAAGGTGAGATCTTCGTGCTCATGGGCTTGTCCGGTTCGGGCAAGTCGACGTTGATCCGGCTCGTCAATCGGCTCGTCGAGCCGTCGGCCGGCAACGTGCTCATCGACGGCCGCGATGTCGCGGCGGCCCGACGCTCGGAGCTCATCGCGCTGCGCCGCAAGGACATGAGCATGGTGTTCCAATCGTTCGCGTTGATGCCGCAGCGCACCGTGCTGTCGAACGCGGCGTTCGGCCTCGAAGTGGCCGGCGTGCGACGCAAGGAGCGCGAGCGCCGTGCGCTCGACGTGCTCGAACAGGTGGGGCTTGCGCCGTTCGCGCACAAGCTGCCTCGCGAGCTGTCCGGCGGCATGCAGCAGCGCGTCGGCCTGGCGCGAGCCCTGGCCGTCAACCCGTCGCTGATGATCATGGACGAGGCGTTTTCGGCGCTCGATCCGCTCAAGCGCAAGGAGATGCAGGACGTGCTGCTGCAACTTCAGCGCGAGCACCGGCGCACGATCATGTTCGTGTCGCACGATCTCGAAGAGGCGCTCAGAATCGGCAATCGCATCGCCATCATGGAAGGTGGCCGGCTCGTGCAAGTGGGTTCGCCGCGCGAGATCGTCGCGAATCCCGCCGACGATTACGTCCGCGCGTTCTTCCAGGGCGTCGATACGAGCCGCTACATGACGGCGGGCGATCTGGCGCAGAAGGACGCCGTGCCCACGGTATCGAAAGTCGATGCCGTCAGCGTCGCATCGAAGCTGGACGGCAGCGCGCAATACGCATTCGTGCTCGACGCCCAGCGCAAGATCCGCGGCTTCGTCACGCGCGACGGGTCGAGCACGAGCGCCCCGAACGTGCGTCCGATCGAAAGCATCGCGTGCGATGCCACGCTCGATCATGTCGTCGCGCGCGTGTCCGCGAGTGCTCACGCGCTTCCCGTCGTCGACAGCGACGGCTGCTACTGCGGCTCGGTCGACCGTGCCGCACTTCTGAAAGCCATCACGGGCTCGCGAGGTTCCCATGTCTGAACTCATTCCAATCGGTAGTTGGGTCGATCAATCCGTCCATTACCTGCTCGATCACGACAGCAACACGTTCGATGCGATCGGCCGTGCGATCGACGGTCTCGCGGGCCTCGTCGAACATGGCCTGCAAGCCGTTCCCATGTGGCTGATGATGGCGATCTTCATCGGCATCGGGCTGTGGCGCGTCGGCTGGCGCTTCGCGTTGTTCACCACCGCGTCGCTGCTCCTCATCTTCGCCACCGGGTTCTGGGACCAGACAATCGTCACGCTCGGCCTCACGCTGTCCTCGACGATCATCAGCCTCGTGTTCGGCATCCCGCTCGGCATTTGGGCCGCCAAAAGCAAGCTCGTCACGTCGATCGTGCGCCCGGTGCTCGATCTCATGCAGACGATGCCCGCGTTCGTCTACCTGATTCCGGCGGCGATGCTGTTCGGCCTCGGCCGCGTGCCGGGCATTCTGTCCACCGTGATCTTCGCGATGCCGCCCGCCGTGCGTTTGACGAGTCTCGGCATCCGGCAGGTGAACATGGAGATCGTGGAGGCGGGGCAGGCATTCGGCTGCACCCCGTGGCAGCTGCTCTACAAAGTGCAGTTCCCCAATGCGTTGCCCTCGATCATGCAGGGGGTGAACCAGACGATCATGATGGCGCTGTCGATGGTGATCATCGCGTCGATGGTGGGCGCGGGCGGCTTGGGCAACGACGTCTTGGCCAGCATTCAGCGCTTGGACATCGGCCTGGGTTTCGAGAGCGGTCTGTCCGTGGTGCTGCTCGCGATCATTCTCGATCGCGTGACCGAGAGCTTCGGCCGTGCGCCGGGCAGCACGAAGGCACCTCTGTTCGCCGTCTTCCGGATGCGATCGAAAGCGACGGTGGCGAGAGCTTGATGTAAAAGGAGAACACAACGTGCCGTCCGTCGCCGTCGAACCCATCGTCAGTGCTTCCACGGTCTCGTCTCTCGCTCATTTCGGCTTTTTACTGCTGCCGAATTTTTCGATGATCGCGTTTTCGAACGCCGTGGAAGTGCTTCGCATGGCCAACTACGTCGGCCGCGCGGAGCACTACCGATGGTCGATCTGCTCGCTGGACGGCGCGTCGGTGCGTGCGAGCAACGGCATTTCCGTGCGGCCGACGAGCACACTGCATGCCGAACCGCTGCCGGACGTCATGATCGTCTGCGGCGGGATCGGTATCGGTGAAGTATTCGGCGACGACGGCCGAGCCGCGCTGGCGAAATTGGCGGCGCGCGGCCTGCCGCTCGGCGGCATCTGCACGGGCGCCTACGCGCTGATGGCGAGCGGATTGCTCAACGGTTATCACTGCGCGGTGCATTGGGAGAACCTGACGGCGCTTCATGCTCAGTTTCCGCAAGTGCATTTCGCCGATGAATTGTTCGTCATCGACCGCGATCGCCTGACGTGCACCGGCGGCACCGCGCCGCTCGATTTGATGCTCAATATCGTGGCGGCCCGCTTAGGCCATCAGGTGGCCGCGCAGGTGTCGGGACAATTCATTCTCGAACGCATCCGCAGCGCCGACGATCAGCAACCGATTCCCGTCGATGCGCGGATCGGCTTCTCGCGCGCGGAGCTGATCGAGGTCGTGCGCCTCATGGAGGCCAATATCAAGGAGCCGCTGTCGCTCGACGAGTTGGCGCGGCTCGTGGGCCTCTCGCAACGGCATCTTCAGCGCATGTTCAAGGCCCATTTGAACATGTCGCCGACACACTACTATCTGACGCTGCGCCTGAACCGCGCACGCACGCTGCTCTGCACGACCGACACGTCGATTGCCGACGTCACGATCCGTTGCGGATTCAATTCGCCGTGCCACTTCAGCAAGGCCTATCGGTCGCAATTCGGGCACGCGCCCAGCCGCGAGCGGCGCACCACGCGGAAATGACCTACATTTGACGGGTCGACGGGCGCGGTCACAGTGCCAGCGACAGCAAACGTGCCGTGCTCCGTCCGGAGCGGTTCTTCCCCGATTTCCTATGACTTGGTAGACCCATGGATCCCATGCCGATCAAATCCCTCTTGATTGCCAACCGCTCCGAGATCGCCATTCGCGTCATGCGCGCCGCTGCCGAAATGGACATCCGCACGGTGGCGATCTATTCGAAGGAAGACCGCCTCGCGCTGCACCGTTTCAAGGCCGACGAAAGCTATTTGGTGGGCGAGGGCGGCAAGCCGCTCGCCGCGTACCTCGACATCGACGACATTCTGCGCGTGGCGCGGCAGGCCAAGGTCGACGCGATCCATCCGGGCTACGGCTTTCTTTCCGAGAACCCCGATTTCGCGCAAGCCGTGATCGATGCCGGTATCCGCTGGATCGGCCCCACGCCCGAAGTCATGCGCACGCTCGGCAATAAGGTGTCGGCGCGCAACGCAGCAATCGCGGCGGGGGTGCCGGTCATGCCGGCGACAGACCCGTTGCCGCATGATCTCGACGCATGCAAACGGCTTGCCGAGGGCATCGGCTATCCGCTGATGCTCAAGGCGAGCTGGGGCGGCGGTGGGCGCGGCATGCGCGTGCTCGAAAGCGAACGCGATCTCGAAGCTTCGTTGGCCGCCGCGCGCCGCGAAGCGCGCGCCGCGTTCGGCAACGATGAGGTCTATGTCGAAAAACTTGTCCGTCGGGCGCGCCACGTCGAGGTGCAAATCCTCGGCGACATGCACGGCTCGCTCGTGCATCTGTACGAACGCGATTGCACGGTGCAACGGCGAAATCAGAAGGTCGTCGAACGGGCGCCGGCGCCGTACCTCGACGATACGACGAGACAGGCGCTGTGCGAATCGGCCCTGCGCCTGATGCGCGCCGTCGGCTACACGCATGCGGGTACGGTGGAATTTTTGATGGATGCCGATACCGATCGGTTCTATTTCATCGAGGTCAATCCGCGCATCCAATTCGAGCACACCGTGACGGAAATGGTGACGGGGATCGACATCGTGAAGGCGCAGATCCGCATCACCGAGGGCGGCCGAATCGGGCTTTCGCAGGAGGCGGCCGACGCCGAGCCAGACGTGGCCGAGCGAGCCGTCGGCGTGCCGGCGCAAGCGGACATTCGGTTGAACGGTCATGCGCTGCAATGCCGGATCACGACCGAAGACCCAGAGAACGATTTCCTGCCCGACTACGGGCAGTTGACGGCATACCGCAGCCCGGCCGGATTCGGTATTCGCCTCGACGGCGGCACCGCTTACGGCGGCGCCGTCATCACACCGTATTACGATTCGCTGCTCGTCAAGGTAACGGCCTGGGCACCGACGGCCGAGGAGGCGATTCACCGGATGGATCGCGCGTTGCGCGAATTCCGCATTCGCGGCGTGGCGAGCAACCTTCAGTTCCTCGAAAACGTCATCAACCATCCGGCCTTCGTCGCCGGTGATCTGACGACGCGATTCATCGATCTCACGCCGTCGCTGTTCGAATTCGCGCAACGGCGAGACCGTGCCACGAAGTTGCTCCGTTATTTGGGCGAGTTGAGCGTGAACGGCAATGCGGAAATGACCGGCCGTGCCATGCCGAAGTTGCCCCTGCCGAAACCGGTGTTGCCGAAGCTCGACACGGCGTCGGCCATCCCGGCCGGTACACGAGATCGCCTTCGCGAGTTGGGGCCGCAGCGATTCGCGCAGTGGATGCTCGATCACAAGCAGGTGCTGCTCACGGATACGACGCTGCGCGATGCGCATCAATCGCTCTTTGCGACGCGAATGCGCACGGCCGACATGCTTCCCATCGCGCCGTTCTATGCACGCCGGCTTTCGCAGCTCTTTTCGCTCGAATGCTGGGGCGGTGCGACCTTCGACGTCGCGCTGCGCTTCTTGAAGGAAGACCCCTGGGAGCGGCTGGCTCAACTGCGCGAGCGCATCCCCAACATCTTGTTCCAGATGCTTTTGCGCGGCTCGAACGCGGTGGGCTACACGAATTACGCCGATAACGTCGTGCGCTTTTTCGTCAAGCAAGCCGCGAGCGCGGGCGTCGATCTGTTCCGCGTGTTCGACTCGCTGAACTGGGTCGACAACATGCGCGTGGCGATCGACGCGGTGGGCGAAAGCGGCATGTTATGCGAGGGCGCCATCTGCTACACGGGCAATTTGCTCGATCCATCGCGCTCGAAGTACGACCTCAAATACTACGTCGGTATCGCGAACGAGTTGCAGCGCGCCGGCGTGCACGTGCTCGGCATCAAGGACATGGCGGGGATATGCCGGCCGCAGGCGGCCGCGACGCTCGTTCAGGTATTGAAGCAAGAGACCGGCTTGCCCGTTCACTTTCATACGCACGATACGAGCGGCATCGCGGCGGCATCGGTGCTCGCGGCGATCGGCGCGGGCTGCGATGCGGTGGATGGCGCGTTCGATGCGATGAGCGGGCTCACGTCGCAGCCGAATCTGTCGAGCATCGCGGCCGCGCTCGCGGGCGGCGAGCGCGACCCGAGCGTCAATCAAGACGATCTGCATGCGGCGTCCACGTACTGGGAAGGCGTGCGCCGATACTACGCGCCGTTCGAATCCGACATCCGCGCCGGCACCGCCGACGTCTATCGTCACGAGATGCCCGGTGGCCAGTACACGAACTTGCGCGAGCAGGCCCGCTCGCTCGGCATCGAGCATCGCTGGACCGAGGTGTCGCGTGCGTACGCCGACGTGAACCAACTCTTCGGCGATATCGTCAAGGTCACCCCAACGTCGAAAGTCGTCGGCGACATGGCCTTGATGATGGTGGCGAACGATCTGAGCGTCGACGACGTGCGCGATCCGGCCAAGGAGATCGCGTTTCCGGATTCGGTCGTGTCCTTGTTCAAGGGCGAATTGGGGTTCCCGCCCGATGGCTTTCCGGCCGAGCTATCGCGAAAGGTGCTCAGGAGCGAGCCTCCGGCGCCTTATCGGCCGGGCGATCGTATCGCCGAAGTCGATCTCGAACTGGCGCGCGCCCAAGGCGCGGATGCATGCCGCCAGCCGCTCGACGATCGGCAGCTCGCCTCGTATTTGATGTATCCGAAGCAGACCGTCGAGTACTACGCGCACGTGCGCACTTACAGCGATACGTCCGTGCTGCCGACGCCCGCATTCCTCTACGGCCCGCAACCGCAAGAGGAAGTGGCGGTGGAGATATCCCCCGGCAAAACATTGCTCATTTCGCTACAGGGACAGCATGCGGATAGCGAGGACAGCACGATCAAGGTGTTGTTCGAGCTGAACGGCCAATCGCGCAGCGCGCGCGTCGAGCGGCGCGCCGCCGCGCAGGCCGGGCAGGCGCGGCGCGTGCGTTCGCAGGCCGATCCCGGCAATCCCACGCACATCGCGTCGCCGATGCCGGGCGCGGTGGTCACCGTGGCCGTGCAGCCGGGGCAGCGCGTGGCGGCTGGCAGCACGCTCGTTGCCTTGGAGGCGATGAAGATGGAGACGCACATCGCGGCCGAACGCGATTGCGAGATCGCCGCCGTGCACGTTCAACCGGGCGACCGTGTGGCGGCGAAGGACTTGCTCATCGAACTTAAGCCCCAGGGTTAGCTAGGGCTAGGCAGGCTGAGTCGCCAGGCCAAATTGCGCCGGGCGCTCGCTTCGCAGCGGGCGTGAAAGAGGTCTGTGTGGTAAATGCGAGGGCGCTTCAAAAGGCTCGTCAGCAAGCGTCGTTCGTGCTCGGCGTAAGCGC
>JBQCDS010000522.1:0-13411 GCA_051961035.1 Trinickia sp.
CGTGACTGTCTCGGCCCTGCTGTTCGCCACGGCGTCCATCGAAGCATGGTCGACGTTCGCCAACTATCTGACGCTGCCGCTCGTCGCGCTGATGTTCGCGGCCGAGCACGCCTGCCGGCGCTTGGCGCTGCCCAACGTGCGCCGCTCGAGCATGCTGGAAAGCTTTCGCGCCTACCGCCGCTCGACGCAGGCGAGACTCGCCCAGCTTCGATAATGCGTGCGGATTCGCGCGTTCATAATCAAACAACATTGCATCCGCTCGCCAACCCCGCTTACGCCGCCATGCCGCACTTTCCGCTCGTTTCTCACGCAACCCCCGATCGAACGATTGCCTGGCGTGACGGCGCACCGGTGAGCGTGCGCGCGTTTCTCGCCGATGTATACGGCCTTGCGGCGGTATTGCCCGAAGGCGGGCATGTGTTCAACGTCTGCAAAGACCGCTACCGCTTCGCGGTCGGGCTGTGCGCCGCGCTGCTGGCAAGCAAGGTGAGCCTGCTGCCGTCGAGCCACACGCCTCAGACGGTGCGGCAGTTGAAGGCGTTCGCGCCCGACGCCTTCTGTCTGTACGACACCGACGACTGCACGGTCGATCTGCCGCGCTTTCGTTATCCGCACGCGTTGATGAGCACGGCATCGGACGACGCGGCCGCGCCGCAAATCGACGGCGCGCGCGTCATGGCTTACGTGTTCACCTCTGGATCGACGGGCGAACCCGTGCCGCATCGAAAAACCTGGGGCTTTCTCGTCAAGAACGTACGAGCGGCGGCGGCTCGGCTCGGCCTGGCTTGCACGGGCGAGGGCACGCTCGTCGGCACGGTGCCGCCGCAACACATGTACGGCTTCGAATCCACCGTCCTGCTCGCGTTGATCGGCGGGTTGGCGTTCAGCAACGGGCAGCCGTTCTATCCGGGCGATATTCGCGGCGAGCTCGAAGCCGTGCCGGCGCCGCGCATCCTCGTCACGTCGCCCATTCACCTGCGAGCGCTGCTCGCGTCCGAACCGGCGTTGCCACGCACGTCGCTGATCTTGTCCGCGACGGCGCCGCTTGCCGAGAAGCTCGCGGTGCAAGCCGAGGCTCGTTTCGCGGCGCCGCTCGTGGAAATCTACGGCAGCACGGAGACGGGCCAGATCGCCACCCGCCGGACGTCGCGCGGCGCCGCCTGGGAATTGTTCCCCGAAGTGACGCTGACGGTTCGCGAGGCCGCGGCCGGCGACGAGGACGGCGACGAGGTCTGGGCCGCCGGCGGCCATGTCGAAGCGCCGGTTCGGATGGGCGATGCGCTCGAACTCATCGACGACACGCATTTCTTGTTGCATGGGCGAAAGGCCGATTTGATCAACATCGCGGGCAAACGCACGTCGCTCGCTTACCTCAATCATCAGTTGATGGCCATTGCCGGCGTCGACGATGGCGCCTTCTTCATGCCCGATGAGCCCGATCGCGTTTTCACGGCGCATGATGCCGAAGCAACGCCGCCCATCAAGCGGCTCGTCGCGCTGGTGGTCGCGCCGACGCTCTCGCCATCGGCGTTGCAGCGCAGCCTGCGCGAGCGCATCGACGCGGCGTTCATGCCGCGCCCGCTGCTTTTCGTCGACAGTTTGCCGCGCAACGGCACGGGCAAGCTGCCGCGCGACGTGCTCGCCCCTCTCGTGGCGGCACTGCTCGAGCGCTCGGCCGACGCGACCGTTGGCGGGAGCAACGAACATAAGGGCGATGCAAACCCATCGCCGCAGAACGACGGACAGTACGCACCGATCCTGTTCGAGATCGCGCCTGACCATCCGGCCCTGCCCGGACATTTTCCGGGCAGGCCGATCGTCCCGGGCGTCGTGCTGCTCGACTGTGCGATCGAGCGCATCGGCGCGGCGTTGGGACGGCCGCTCGATGCCTGCAAGATCGGATCGGCGAAGTTCACCTCGCCGGCCGCGGCGGGCGAGCCCCTGACGCTCACTTTTAGCCGCGACGAGCGCGGCACGATTCGATTCACGATCAGCGCGGGCGAACGCACGACGGCCGTCGGCGTGCTGACGGAGCGGCAGGCGCCATGAGCACGCGCACGCCGGCGGACCGTTCGGTCTGGGCGCAGCGCCAGGAACGCGGCAATTTCGCCGTGCTGCGCGTCATGACGTGGATCTCGCTGCGCCTCGGCCGGCCGCTCGGGCGCGTCGTGCTGCGCGGCATCGTCCTGTATTTCCTGCTGCTCGCACCTGCGGCGACACGCGCCTCGCGCGCGTATCTGACGCGCGCGCTCGGGCGGCGTGCGCGCTGGCGCGATGTCTATCGCCATCTATTCGTCTTCGCGGCGACGATCCACGATCGCGTCTATCTGCTGCGCGAGCGTTTCGATTTATTCGATATTCGCGTGCAAGGGGGCGAACTCGTCGACGCGGCGCTGGCCGGCGGGCGCGGCGCGTTGCTCATCGGCGCGCATTTCGGCAGTTTCGAAGTCCTGCGCGCGATCGGCCGGACGCGTCCGAATTTGCGCGTGGCCATCATGATGTACGAGGCGGACGCGAGCAACGTCAACGCGGTGCTCGCCACGATCAACCCCGCCGTCAAACACGATGTCATCGGCCTGGGGCGCCCCGATGCCATGCTCGAGGCGCGCGAGTACCTGGACAGCGGCGCGATGATCGGCATGCTGGCCGATCGCACGCTCCGGCAAGACGGCGGCGACACGTTGCTGCCGCTCGCATTCCTCGGCGCCCCGGTAGGATTTCCGCTGGGCCCCATGCGATTGGCGGCCATGCTCAGGCGCCCGGTCATCTTTTTGACGGGCGTGTATCGCGGTGGCAATCGCTATGACGTCCGCTTCGACATGCTCACCGATTTCACGGACACGGCGCGCGGCGATCGCACAACGCAAATCGAGGCAGCGGTGCAACGCTACGCGAGCCTGCTCGAACAGCGCTGCCTCGACGCACCGTATAACTGGTTCAATTTTTTCGATTTCTGGCACGAGCGCACGGAAACGACGCCCTGCACACCCGCCGAGCAGCCGGCGCAGGCCCCTTCTCCTTCGGCAACGGCAAGGAACTTCGACGCATGACGCCATCGCCATACCTCGCCGCCCGCTCGCCGCGGGTGGGTCGATCGCTCGCCGCCAGCGTGCTGGCGGGCGTTTGCCTGTTCATGCCGCTCTCCGGCTTGGCGGCGACCGTCGCCGATACGTCGAATTGGACCCTCGATCGGTTGATGTCGACGCTCGCGCAGCGCAAATCCGGCCATGCGAGCTTCGTCGAAACGCGCTACCTCGCGATCGCGGCCAAACCGATCGAATCATCGGGCGAACTCGCTTTCGCGGCCCCCGATCACCTGGAGAAACTGACCGACAGCCCCAAGCGTGAGCGGCTCGTGGTGGATGGCGACATGCTGACGATCGAGCGCGACGGTCGTAAATACACGGTCGCGCTCACGCACTATCCCGAGCTCGACGCATTCATCGAAAGCATCCGTGCCACGCTCGCGGGCAATCGATTTGCATTGGAGAAGATCTACAAGGTAGCCGTCGACGGACATGGCGAAAACTGGACGTTGACGCTCACGCCGCTCGATTCGCGCATGCTCAAGGCCGTGCGCGCCATCAGGCTCGACGGTAAGCGCGATGTGCTGCGCACCGTCGTCATCGAACAGCCCGACGGCGATCGGTCGGTGATGCGGCTCAGCAACGCGACGAACGAGTGATGCGCCAAGACAGGCCGAACCGATCCGCCGCCTTTGTTCGCGCACTGCTGGCGCGGCGCGCGGTGCAGCTTTGGCTGCTGTTTTTGCTCGGCTGCGCGATCGCGGTTCAGCGCGCGCATTTCACGGCGGACCTCTCCGCGTTTCTGCCGCGCGCACCGAGCGCCGAGCAGCGCGTGCTCGTCGATCAATTGCGCGACGGTGTCATTTCGCGGCTGATGCTGGCTGCCATCGAGGGGGGCGATGCGGCGACGCGGGCCGACCTCTCGCACAGCATGGCGCAAACGCTGCGCCGCGATCCGCGTTTCGTTGCCGTGCACAACGGCGAAGACGTCACACGCTCGCGCGACGAGCGATTTGTCTTCGCGCATCGTTATCTGCTGAGTCCCACCGTGACGCCGCAGCGGTTTTCGGCCGAAGGGCTTCATCGCGCGCTCGGCGACAGCCTCGACCTGCTGAGTTCATCGGCGGGCCTCATGACGAAGGCCCTGCTGCCGCGCGATCCGACCGGCGAAGTGATGTCGATCGTCGGCCAGTTCGACGGCGAAGCGCAACCCGCATTGAAAGACGGCGTGTGGGTATCGCGCGACGGCACGCGTGCCGTGCTCGTCGCCCAAACGGCGGGCGCGGGCTCCGATACCGACGCTCAGGAAGACGCGATCGCCGCCGTGCGCGCCGCGTTCGATGCCGCCAAGCACGGCCGGCCGCATGCCGGCTCCTATCGGCTGTTGCTGACCGGGCCCGGCGTATTTTCGGTTCAGACGCGCGACACGATCAAGCACGACGTCGAGCGCTTGTCCGCCGTCAGCCTTGCGCTCATCGTCGGCTTGCTGCTGCTCGTGTATCGCTCGCCACGAACGCTTGCCCTCGGGCTCGTGCCCGTATTCTCGGGCATCGCGGCGGGCCTCGCGGCAACGAGCCTCGTGTTCGGCACCATTCACGGGCTGACGCTCGGGTTCGGCACCACGCTGATCGGCGAGGCCGTCGATTATTCGATCTACCTGTTCGTGCAATCGGCGCGGCCAGGCATCGCGGCGCATCCGCATGCATCGGCGCGCGCGAGCGATGCGATCGGCGCGTGGATCGCGGCCTATTGGCCGACGATCCGGCTCGGCATGCTGACTTCCGTCTGCGGTTTCGCCTCGATGCTGTTTTCCGGCTTTCCCGGGCTCGTGCAACTGGGCGTGTATTCGATCGCGGGGCTCGTCGCGGCGGCCGCCGTCACCCGGTATGTGCTGCCTCACCTGCACCATCGCGCCGTCGCCGTGCGCGACCTGTCGCGCGTCGGCGCCACGTTGGCGCGTGCGGCGCGCCTCGCCCCACGCCTGCGTTGGCCATTCGCCGCGCTGATGCTCGGCGCCCTCGCCGTGCTCGCATCGCATCGCGGTCATCTATGGAGCCACGAGCTCTCGACGCTCAGCCCGGTGCCCGCTTCGAGCCAGGCGCTCGATGCAGCGCTGCGTGCTGACGTCGGCGCGCCGGACGTGCGCTATCTCGTCGTCGTCTCGGGTGCGAGCGAACAAACCGTGCTCGAAGGCGCCGAGAAAGTCGCCGCGCGGCTGCAACCGCTCGTCGAGTCGGGCGTGCTCGGCGGCTATGAAAGCCCATCGCGTTACCTGCCGAGCGACGCCACGCAGCGCGCGCGGCTCGCGAGCCTGCCGCCGGCGAACGTGCTCGCCGCGCGGATGCGCTCGGCCGTTGCCGATCAAACGATCGATGTGAAGCCGGGTATCTTCAAGCCGTTCATCGCCGATGTCGAACAAGCGCGCAACGCGCCGTTGTTGACGCGCGCGGACCTGCGCGGCACGTCGATGGGACTGGCGGTCGACGCCCTGTTGACCGAGCGCTCGGGACATTGGCAAGCGGTGCTGTCGCTGCGAGCGCCGGACGCGACCAACGCTGTGTCCGCGCCGACTGGGAAGCAGCCGGTGGGCGCAAACGAGCCCAGCCTCGACGCGCATCGAATCGAAACGGCCGTCGCCCAAGCAGCCGTGCCCAATGCGCTCTTCGTCGATCTAAAGACGCAAGCCGATGCGCTCTACCTCAATTACCTGCACGAGGACATTCGCTTGTCGCTTGCGGGCCTCGTCGTCATCATCGCCCTGCTCGCCTTCACGCTGCGCGACGTCGGGCGCGTCATCGGCACGCTCGCCCCGTTGCTGGCGGCCGTGCTCGTCGTGGCGGCGGGTTTCGCGCTCGCGCACGAACCGCTCACGATCTTGCATCTGATCGGGCTGTTGCTCATCGTCGCGATCGGCTCGAACTACGCCCTCTTTTTTAATCGGCGCAAAGAGGGGGCATGCGCGTCGTCACAGGGCGCGGGTACGATCGCACCGCAGACGCTGGTTTCGTTGCTGATCGCCAATCTCGCTACCGTGGCGGGTTTCGGGCTGCTTGCGTTGTCGCACGTCCCCATGCTCGAATCGTTCGGGCTGACCGTCGGCCCGGGTGCCATGCTCGCCTTGCTGTTTTCGGCGATCCTCGCACCGCGCGATGCGCAGCCGAGCGAGGCGCAGGCGCGTGCGTCGCAAACAAGCGCCTGCGCGGCAACGGCCGCTGCCGAACACCGAGGAAATGCAGCTTGAATCGCCACTACCTAACACCGCGCGCCGCGTCACCTGGCGCCATGCCTTGCGGCAGCCCGCGCCCCTGGCGGCCGTCGCCCGTATTGTCGGGCACGATCGCCGTGCACGCTGGGGCCGCCGCGCTCGCGGCGGCGCAGCCGGCCTGCTGGCCTTACGCTGCCGGCGCCGTCGCCGCTTCGCATGCAGTCATGGCCACGGCCGGGCTTTGGCCGCGCAGCGCTTTGCTCGGCCCCAACTGGAGCCGGCTGCCCGCTCATGTCGGCGCGCAGATCGCGATCACCATCGACGATGGCCCCGATCCGGACATCACACCCCGCGTGCTCGATCTGCTCGATCGCTACGGAGCGCGGGCGACATTCTTTTGCATCGGCGAAGCTGCGCTGCGCCACCCCAAGATCGTCGAAGCGATCGTCTCACGTGGCCACGCCGTGGAAAATCACAGCCAATGCCACCGCCATCATTTCTCGCTGATGGGGCCACGCGCGATGCGCCGCGAAATCGCAGCCGGCCAGCGTACGCTGACCGAATTGACTGGTACGGCGCCGCTCTTTTTTCGCGCCCCGGCCGGGCTGCGCAACCCGTTTCTCGAGCCGGCACTGTGCGCGCTCGGCCTACAGCTCGCGAGTTGGACGCGGCGCGGATTCGACACCCGCACGCGCGATGCCGCGCTCGTCGCCGATCGGCTGCTCGATGGCCTCGCGGCGCGCGACATCTTGCTGCTGCACGACGGTAACGCGGCACGCGACGAACAAGGCCGACCGATCGTGTTCGAGGCACTCGACATCGTCTTGCGCGCCGCGCGCGATGCCGCCCTAACCTTCACCACGTTGCGTGCGGCGCTCGTGCGCCCGGCGAGTCCGCCGTCGGCCGCGCACGACGCCTGCTGAAATACATCTGTCCATCGGATCGACTGCCGTGAACTCACTGGAACTCACCCACTTCACCGCGACCAGCTGTATCGGGCGAGGGCTCGAGCCGACGTTGCAAGCGCTGCGCGAACAACGCAGCGGCCTCGCGCCATGCGATTTCGAGCGCGCCGAGCTGCAAACCTGGATCGGCGCCGTCGAAGGCATCGACGACGAGTCCGTCCGATCGGATCTCGCGCCATTCGAATGCCGCAATCATCGCTTGGCGCAGCTCGGTCTGATGCAAGACGGCTTTGCCGATGCGGTTACGGCGGCGGCCGCGCGCTACGGCACCGGCCGCATCGGCATCTTCCTCGGCACAAGCACTTCCGGCATCCTGGAAACCGAGCAGGCCTACCGGCAGCGCGATCCGCAAAGCGGCGCGTTGCCCAAGCACTTTCGCTATGCGCACACGCACAACGGCTACTCGCTCGCCTCATTCGTGCGTGCCTACTTCGCACTTCAAGGGCCTGCCATGTCGATTTCGTCGGCATGCTCGTCGGGGGCGAAGGTGTTTGGCTCCGCCAGGCGGATGATCGAGGCGGGACTGATCGACGCCGCGGTCGTCGGCGGCGTCGATTCGCTTTGCTTGACGACGCTCTACGGCTTCAATTCGCTGGAATTGCTCTCGCGCGAGCCGTGCCGACCATTCGACGCCGCGCGGCGCGGGATCTCGATCGGCGAGGCCGCCGCGTTCGCGCTGCTCGAACGCCCCACGCCGTCGCGCGAGAACGCCGTCTTGCTGCTCGGCATCGGCGAATCGAGCGACGCGCATCATATGTCGAGCCCGCACCCCGAAGGGCTCGGCGCACGCATTGCCATCGAAGGCGCGCTGGCGAGCGCGGGCCTCGCCCCGGCCGACATCGATTACATCAATCTGCACGGCACGGCCACGCCCGGCAATGACGCGGCGGAGAGCCTTGCCGTCAACGCATTGTTCGACGGGACGCCCGCCAGCTCGACGAAAGGCGCGACGGGCCATACGCTCGGCGCGGCCGGCGCGCTGGAGGCGGTGATCTGCGCGCTTGCGTTGCGCCATCAATTCACGCCGGCCGGTATCGGAACGCGCCAGCCCGATCCCGCATTGAACCTCAACTACGTGCTCGAGAGCCGCGACGCACCGCTGCACACCGTGCTCAGCAATTCGTTCGGCTTCGGCGGCACCAATTGCAGCTTGATTCTCGGCCTTGCCGATGCCGCCCACGAAAGGAGCGCCGCACGATGAAGACGATGCGCATTTATGTCGACGGCGTGGGCGTCATCGGCCCGGGTGTGGCCAACTGGCCGCAGGCCGTTGCCGTGTTGACCGGCGCTGCGCAGTACGTGCACGCCGACGCGCTCATTCCGCCACCGGCGGCGTTGCCGCCGGCCGAACGCCGCCGCACAAGCCCGCTCGTCAAGCTGGCGCTTGCCATCGGCGCAGAAGCCGCGCAAGCGGCCGATCGCGATGCGGCGACGCTCAATGCCGTTTTCGCCGCATCCGGGGGCGACGGGGACAACTGCCATGCGATCTGCGAGATGCTGGCCGGCGAGGATCGGTTCATTTCGCCCACCCGCTTTCATAACTCGGTGCATAACGCACCCGTGGGCTACTGGAGCATCGCCGCGCATGCCATGACCCCATCGAACGTGCTTTGCGCGTACGACGGCAGCTTCGCCGCCGGGCTGCTCGAGAGCGCCTGCCAAGTTGCCGTCGATGCGCAGGCAGCGATTCTCATCGCATCCGATACCGCGTATCCGCATCCGCTGAATGGGGCCCGTCCCATCCGCAACGCATTCGGTACGGCGCTCGTTCTTGCGCCGAACGAAAGTGCGCGCACGCTGGCATGCATCCACGTGCAACTGACCGACGCGCCGGCCACCCAGCTCGCGTCCCCGGCAATGGAGGCGGTGCGCCTGGACAATCCAGCCGCCCGCGCCTTGCCCTTGCTCCAAGCGCTCGCGATGCGGCGCGAGGCCACCGTGGTGCTCGATTATCTCGACGATCTACGCGTGCGCGTCGATGTCACGCCCGCCGATGCACGAACGGAAGACGCCCCGCAATGAAGACGATCCCCATCCCTACGGTGCCGCTCGATCACGCTTGGATCGCATCGCATATCCCGCACAGCGGCTCCATGTGCCTGCTCGATGAAGTCGTGCAATGGAATGAAGAATCGATCGCCTGTAGGGCGACGAGCCATCGCGATCCGCTCAATCCCCTGCGCAGGAATGGCCAGTTGGCAGCCGTGTGCGGTATCGAGTACGCGGCGCAAGCGATGGCCGTGCATGGCGCCGTGCGCGCCGCGCAATCGGAGCGGCCGCGCGCGGGCTTTCTCGCGAGCGTTCGCAGCGTCGAGATGCATGTCGCACGGCTCGATTCGCTCGAGGCGCCGCTGGATGTCGCAGCGCAGCGCATCGGAGGCGACGCCGACAATGTGCTTTATCGCTTTACCGTACGCTGCGCCGACAAGTTGCTGCTTGAAGGACGCGCTGCCGTCATTCTCGACGCGCGACCGCACGACGCCTAACCAGGAGAAAAAGCTTGAAAAAGGCCCATCAACTGCTGTTCGCCGCGCTGATTGGCGCGATGGTCGCCACCTGCGCTCATGCGGGCGTGAAGGAAACGGCACACGAAGCGAAAGAAAACATCAAGGCTGCGGGGAAGAAGTTCGGCGAGGACACGCGCGAGGCGGCGCACGCGATCGGACACACGGCGAAGGCCGCCGGCCATGCCGTCGCGAGCGGCGCGCGCACCGGATACTACGCGACGAAACACGCGATTCGCGCAGCCGTGGGTAAAGACCGCGAGCGCGAACCCGAAAACGAACACAACGCAGGCGGGGCTAGCGAAGCGCATTGACGCGTCGCTGCGTGGGCTCGATCGCGGCGACCGAGCCCGCGTGAAGCGCTGAAGCGGCGAGTGCTTCGACGCCGGCTAATCGGAGTGCTGCTCAGCCGAGTTGGTGATGGCGTGACCGCCCTTCGAAATGTCCTGGCCCGCGCCGGCAACCGTATTGCAGGCTGCCAGCAAAACCGTACATCCGAGTGCAATGATCGCGATGAGTCGTGTCATGAGCGTCCTCCCTTGGCAAAACGAAGCATGCCGCTCATTCAGCAATAGGTGTGCCCGGCGCTCCGCTCATCGTGTGTTCATCCCGTTCAAGGTCGAACGAGACTAAGGATTCGCCCATGACTCGATACGTTGCCTTCTTACGTGCCGTCAATGTCGGCGGCACGGGCAAGCTTCCGATGGCCGAGCTGCGAGCCATGTGCGAGTGCATCGGGTTCAGCAGCGTGCGCACTTACATCGCAAGCGGCAATGTCGTCTTCGATAGTCCGCACGACGCCGCTACCGTCAAGCGCTCCCTCGAGCGCAGTCTAGAAAAATACGCGGGCAAGCCGGTGGGCGTGCTGATCCGGACCGGCCCTGAGCTGGCGGCTGTGCTGGCCGGCAACCCATTCAAAACCGCTGCGCCGAATCGGACGGTTGCGATCTTCCTCGACGCGCCCCCGCCGGCCGACGCGTTAGCCAAGGCAAGCGGCCGGCAGGACGAAGAAATGGCGCTGGGCAAGAGGGAGATTTATGTGCACTACGGCAGCGGCATGGCCCGGTCGAAGCTGAAAATCCCCGCCGCGATCGCCGGCACCGCGCGCAATATGAATACGGTGGCAACGCTCGTCGAATGGACGGCAGTGCGCAGTGACGCTACGAACGGCTAGGCGCGATCCGCTCGCCGGGCAGCAAATCGTACGGTGATTTCCAGCCCGGCAGCGCGGCGATTCGATCCTTCCAGCGCGCGATATTCGGATACGTTGCGGAAAGATCCAAGCCCGTTTCTTCGGCAGGATAAAAGACATATCCGGCCATCGAGAGATCGGCGATGGTCGGCCTTTGCCCCACCATGAATTCGCGATCGGCCAGATGATGGTCGACTACCGCGCACGCCGCTTGCGCACGCCCTTTGAGAAACGCCAGGACTTCCGGATGCGGGCGCGGCGAAGCGAACGCATGGAGAAATCGGTGAGTGGCGAGATAACTCGTGAATTTGTGATTGTCGAACAGCATCCATCGCAGCACTTCGCGCCTTTCGTCGTCGCTTCGCGCACCGAACTGTCCGAGTGTGCCGGCAAGGTAGTCCAAGATGACGCCGGACTGCGATAACTTTCGGCCCGCATGTTCCAAAACCGGAACTTCGCCCATTTCATTGACGTCCTGTCGCCATTGGGCCGTACGCGTCATGCCACCGAAAAAATCGACGAAAACCGACTCCCAACTGGCGCCCGCGCAAGAGAGCATGAGCGCCACTTTATAAGCGTTGCCAGATTGAGCGAAGCAATGCAGCTTGTATTCCTTGCTCATATGTTCGTGTATCCAGTATCGAGGGATTGGCAACTATGCCATATCGTCCGGCGTTGGGCGTGGCACCCGTGTGATCGATGGTTCCCGTAGACGCGACGAGTGGCGAAAAATGGCGGTGTTTTGTCGATTCCGTATGTAGATTTCATTCATCACGGTAATAGACTGAAACGCACGCACTGTCCGAGCGGTGCGCGGCGCCCGCGTCTGCCGGCGCGGGCTTGCAACCATAAAATAAGAAGGGGAATGCCAATGATCCCGGCCTCATGGATGAGACGTTCACGCAGCCCATACCGCTCCACGTTACCCGCCTTACCCGCCTTACCCGTCTCCGCACTGACTCCCATCGTTATCGCTTTATCGCTCGCGCTGCCGGGGCTCGCTTGCGCAGCGGGGCCATTGCCGAGCGGCGGGCATTTCGTCGCCGGCAACGGTTCGATCAACGGCAATGCCACATCGCTTACGATCAATCAGACATCCAATCGCGGCGTAATCGATTGGACGGGCTTTTCTATCGGCAACGGCAATCGCGTCACTATCCGAAACGGAATGGGAGCGACGCTCAATCGCGTGACGGGCGCCGATCCGTCGTTGATCCTCGGCACGCTCTCGGCCACCGGCAGCGTCTATCTGATCAACCCGCAAGGCGTTGTAATCGGCCACAACGGCGTCGTTGCCACGGGCGGCCGCTTCGTCGCTTCCACGCTCGGCACGGATAACGCGTCGTTCATGAACGGCGCGCCACTTACGCTCTCGGGCACAACGAACGCAAGCGTCATCAATCTGGGCAAGATCGCATCGAGCCACGGCGACGTGTTTCTCATCGCGACCAACGACGTCGTCAATCTGGGCACGGTCAGCGCACCGAAGGGCACCGCCGAATTCGCCGCCGGAAAAGCCGTGCTGCTGCGCGATTCGTCGACGAGCAAGCAAGTTTTCGTACAGCAGTCCAGCGGAGGCACCGTTGTCAACGCAGGCACCGTCAAAGCCGCGCAGATCAACTTGCAGGCGGCCGACGGAAACATCTTCGCGCTCGCGGGGAACCATGCCGTACTGCGTGCGAACGGCACCGCCAAGCGGGACGGCCATGTATGGCTCGTCGCCGGACGGGGCAACGTGACGATCGACGGCACCATCGAAGCGCGCAATGCGAATGGGGGCGGCGGCACCGTCGACACGAGCGCCGCCAACTTGCTTATCGCCGACGGTGCAAACAGCACGGCACTCGTTCGGGCCAACCGATGGAACATCACCGTGCCGAGCTTCACCATCGACGCTCCGACTGCGCCGGTGTTCAAACGCAGCCTCGACAAGGGCACATCGATCGATGTGCGGACAACCGGCGCAGCCGGTGCGAGCGGCGACATCGACGTCGCCGCGAGCATCCATTGGATCGGCGCGGCTTCGCTGACGCTTGCGGCTTATCACTCCTTGACGATCGATGCGGCCGCGAAGTTGAAGAACTGCGGCAGCGGGAATCTGACGCTGCGCGCCGATTCGAGCGCCATCGACAACGGTGGCGGCATCGCTAACAACGGCACCGTGGATTGGTCGACAAGCCGGGGCATCGTCGGCGCGTTCTACGACATGAACGGCAGCTACAAGCCCGGTACGCTGCTCACCAATGGGTCGTGGACATCGCCGCGCTATAGCGGCCTTGTCACGCAAATCACGGGCTATAAGCTCCTCAATTCGCTAGCCGATCTCACGAACGTCGCGGCCGATCTCGCCGGCAACTATGCGCTTGGGCGAGGCATCGATGCAAGCGCGACGAGCAGCAGCGCCTTTACTCCGATCGGCAACGACAGCACGCCGTTCACCGGACAGTTCGACGGTCGGGGCCACGCAATCACTGCGCTGCGGCTGTTTGGCCTGAGCCATGACACTCCGATTCAGTTGG
>JBQCDS010000523.1:0-2368 GCA_051961035.1 Trinickia sp.
ACGATGAACATCGGCTGACCGACGTATTGCACGACCCCTTCGGCCAGGATCGGATCGTCATGAATGATCGGCCCGCACTGGTTTTCGCCGGGGATGTCGTCGGCCGTGAAAACCGCGACGACGCCGGGCGTGGCGCGGACGGCATCGACGTTCATCGATACGACTTTCGCGTGGGCCTTCGGCGACATGCCGAGCGCCGCGTGCAGCGTGCCCTCGACGAGCGGAATGTCATCGGTGTACGTGGCGCGGCCGCTCACGTGCAGATGCGCGGATTCGTGAGGACGCGATACGTGCACTTGGCGAAATCCCGCGCGCTCGCGTTCGTCACGGGCGAGCTCGGTCAAAAACGGTTCGGCTTGCTGGTTCATCTTTTGTCTCTCTGACTGGCTTTTTTGGGCTCTCGTGTGCGGTTCTTCGGCTGGCCGCCTTGAACCTTACGCGGGCGTTTCGAGGTCGACGAGTCGCACGTTCAGCGCTTCGGGCGGCAGCGGATCGTTCGGACGCGTCTCGAGCCAGAAACGGTAAAGCAGGTTTTGCGCGCTCAGCAGGCGGTAGTCGCTCGTCGCGCGCATGTCGCTCAATGGCGCGTAATCCTTGGCCAGTGCCTGCATCGCCGCTTGCGCCGTCGCCTCGTGCCAGGCGGCGTCGGCCAGCACGGCTTCCGCGTGCGAGGCGCGCTTCGGCGTGGCGGCCATGCCGCCGAATGCGATGCGCGGCGAGCGGACGATGTCGCCGTCGGCGATGTACGAGAAGGCGGCGCAAACAGCGGAGATGTCGGAGTCGAAGCGCTTCGACAGCTTGTACGTCTTGAAGCGCAGCCCCTGCAGCGCGCCGGTGCGCGTGGGCACCTTCAGCGCCGCCACGAATTCGTGCTCGGCCATGTCCTTCTTTTGATAGGCGAGGTAAAGATCCTCGAGCGCCAGCTCGCGCTCCACTTCGCCGCCGCGCAAGAGCACGCGAGCGCCTAGCGCGATCAGGCCCGGCATCGAATCGCCGATGGGCGAGCCGTTCGCGACGTTGCCGCCGAGCGTGCCCGCGTTGCGGATGGGCAGCGAAGCGAAGCGCTTCCACATTTCCGTCAGTTCCGGATAGTGGCGGGCCAGTTCCCCATAAGCACGCTCGACCGATACGCCGGCGCCGATCTCGATCCAATCGGGCGATGTGTCGATGCGCTGAAGCTCGGCCACTCGGCCGATGTAGACGATGTCGCCGAGCGCGCGCATCTGCTTGGTCACCCACAGCCCGACGTCGGTGCTGCCGGCGAGCAGACGCGCGGCAGGTTTTTCGGCCTTCAGCGTGGCGAGCGCCTCAACCGTGCGCGGCGCGTCGAACGCGTCGCCGCCATGCTCGTAGTGGAAGGTTTCATCGCGCTGGATGGTGGCAAGCGTGCGCGTGAGCGCGGCGATGTCGATCGGCGCCTTGGGGCTCGGCAGTTCGAACATCCGTTCGCCGGCGTCGATGATCGGGCGATAGCCCGTGCAGCGGCACAGGTTGCCCGTCAAGGCATCGGCGATCTCCTGGCGCGACGGCGCGCAGGCGCTTGCGCATCCGCCGCCTGCCGCCCCAGCGCAAGCCGGTGCTTCTTCGGGCGCGGCGTCCTCGCCGCCGTGTTTCCGATAAAGCGCCCACATCGACATGACGAAACCCGGCGTGCAAAAACCGCACTGCGAGCCGTGGCAGTCCACCATCGCCTGCTGCACCGGGTGCAGCGAGCCGTCGGGCTGACGCAGATCCTCTACCGTGAACAATGCCTTGCCGTCGAGCGTCGGCAGGAATTGGATGCAGGCGTTGACGGCGGAAAACCGCAAGCTGCCCTTGCCGTCTGGTTCGGCCACGACGACGGTACAGGCGCCGCAGTCGCCTTCGGCGCAGCCCTCCTTCGTGCCGGTACAGTGGACGTCTTCGCGCAGGTATTGCAAAACCGTGCGCGTGACGGGCACGTCGCTGACTTCGCGGATGGCATTGCGATGGTAGAAACGGATCGATTGGCTCATGGTCGTCGGAAACGGGAAACCGGGAAGCTGATGGGTTGGCGGTTAATCGAAAACTATCACCACCACCATGCTCAACCCATAGGTGGCGTCGCATGCCGCTCATATCCTCGAACCGATATGTCGGCGCGGTTTCGAGGCCGCTCGAGCCTGCGTTCGACGGTGCTGCAATGCAAAGAAACCGGTTCCATGTCACAATACGACGCGACTTCATAGAGTCGGCCTCGCTTCAAGTGTGGTTTTCCCCTACCATTGCCGCCGCATCGTCGTTTCTGTCACCCCAAGTACCTCGCCACCCCCGGTTTATACGAACGTGCCCCCACCGCACAGATAGTACCCCTCGTCTTATTAAATGTTGTTTGTTATCTCGGAATAGG
>JBQCDS010000524.1:0-3813 GCA_051961035.1 Trinickia sp.
TAGGTCACGTGCATCCTCGGGCACCGCGAGCGGTAGCGGCAGATCGTCGTCGGCGGGCAGGCGGAAAGGACTGCCATCGGGCAGCACGCCCGCGCAGGCCGTCAGTGCGATGCGCCCGAGCTTCAGCTGTTCGAGATCGATCGCAAGTTCGGAGAAACCAAAAGCGTACGGGCGAAGCGAGGCGCAGCGCGCGTCGATTTGCGCGCGCACATAGCGGTCGTGCTGTTGCAGATGCTGCGGCTGCAGCAGCATGCCTTCCGACCAGACAACCTTGTTGTTCCAGGACATCGTCGCCTCGCTAACGGATTGAAGGGGCCAATTGCATCGCATCGGCGCAGCGATTGGCCTGCCGCTCGTATGCGTCGTTGAATGCGCTGCCGCACAGCGCCTGAAGGTCGTCGTCGCTCGCGCGGCTCAACTGTGCGTGCAGCGCGACGAGTCGATCCCATTGACGCGCCTTTCGGCATCCCGGCAGCCAGTCGAGCCAGCCCCGCCGCGTGTCGTGGGCAATCGCCTGCGGGTCGAAGCGCGCAAGCAGATGCTGCATGGCCGCGCGCGTGCCCGCGAGCACCGCGAGTTCGTGGCGGCGGATGTCGTCGAATGCGCCTTCGAGCGCCGTCTGCGGCGACAGATAGCCTGCGCTTGTCCCGCACAGCATCTGCGCAAGGGCGCCGTCGCCGTTCGGGAAGAACTTGAGCGGGTTGTTGTCGCGCTGAACCAGCATCGTCGTGTCAAGGCTGATCTCGCGCTTGAGCACCGAGCGCGAGATCAGCACGTGAACCACACCGCGCACCGAGGTCCGCAGCATGACGCCCGCGAGTCGCGCGACTTCGAAGGGGTGGCGAGCGCCGATTGTCGCGGCATCGATGCCCAGCCCATCGAGCAGCGCAGCGAAGGGCGATTCGGCAGCGGCGTCATGTCTGCTTGCGTCGGCCGGCGCAGCAGCGATGCGCCGCGCCGGATCGCGCACGGGCGGCCGCACCGCCTGCGCCGAAGACAGGTGCGAGACGTCGCCCAGCGGATCGTAGTCGTGCGGAATGCCGTGTATCGGCACATGCGGCGTCGTGTCGGCAGGCGCCATCGCAGGTGCCGGCGGCACGTATGCGAACTGCTCGGGGGACACGTGATCGCTTTCCGAACCGGAGAACGCCGCATGACCGTCGAGCCGCGCCGGCGCCTTGCGAGAGCCGCCTAGCGGCGCGGCCAAGGGATCGAAGCCCGGCCCCGGCAGCGACGAATCGGCAAGCACCGCCGCGTGAGCAAGCGCATCGCGCGTGCAGGCCTGCGCGCCAGCGCATTCGCTCGGATTCGCCATGTCGAGCGGATCGAAGCCACGGCGGTCGTGCACGCCGAGCGGCGCGTCGAAGGTCTCCAAGGCCGTCCCTTGTTTCATCCTCACGGCGAGTGCATAGCCGCCCACCTCCAGCAGATCGCCGTTGGCCAGGCGCACGCGCTGCCCATCCGAAACCGGCCGCCCGTTGTGCCGGCTCGGGTTGCTGCCGAGATCCACTAGCTCCCAACCGTCCGCGCTCGAATCGATCCGCGCATGCACGCGCGAGACGCTCTTCGCGGCATCCGGCAGCACCATCGTGTTGGCGGGGCCACGGCCGATGGTGCCGCCCGCCGCGCCGAACTCGCACTCGAGCGGCGTGTCGGGGACGCTGCCTCGATAGCTCTGCACCGCGAGCGTCAACTGCATCATGTCATCTCCGTGTGCGTTCATTTCGAACCGTCGTCCGCCTGACGGTGCTGCGCGGGCGCATCGGGCGATGCACTTGCCGCACCGGCCCCGCCGCCGGCTCCACCGCAGTTGATTTGCACCTCGACACCGTCGATCGATACCGGCCCGGCCGCATTGATCGCGATTCCGGACGGTCCGAGCACGATGGTGTTACCGCCTGCTTTGAGCGTGAGCGTCGCGCCCGCTTCGATCGTGACGTTCGCGCCTGCCTTGATATCGACGTTAACACCCGCCCCCACCAAAATATTCGCCTCGCTTTTATGCTGTGTGTCGCCGCCGACATCGAGCGAGTACTTGCCGCCGATATGCACCCGCTGGCTGCCCTGCACAGCGTCGCTGCGATCGCCGCCGCAGCGCGCGACGTCGTCGTGCTCGACGATGACATGGCGCTCGTTGCCGATACGCGTCAGCGCGTCATGCTTCACCCAGGTCTCGAGATCGCGCTCGGCGTGAAAGAACAGTTGCTCGGCGCCCTTGGTATCGTCGAAGCGCATTTCATTGAAGCCGTTGCCGCCCTTCGTCGAATTCGTCTTGAGCGTGGTGCGTGCCATCTTCGCGGGCAACTCGTAGGGTGTCGTCTGCGCGGCGTTGTAGACGCTGCCAATCACGAGCGGCTGGTCCGGATCGCCTTCGATGAAATGCACCAACACTTCTTGTCCGATACGCGGCAAAAAAAAAGCGCCGTAGCCTTTGCCGGCCCACGGTTGCGCCACGCGCACCCAGCAGCGCTGGAGCGATTCGCGCAATGCCTCCGGTTCGAGCTGCTCCCAATGGAACTGCACTTTGATGCGGCCATATTTATCGGTATGGATCTCTTCGCCCTTTGGCCCCACGACAACCGCCGTCTGCGGCCCCGCGACACGCGCGCGCGGCGTGCGGCGCGGCGAGCGAAAGCCGGCGTCGCGCGGCAGCGCCCTGAAGCTGCAATGGAACACGGGCGGTCTCGCGCGTACATCGAGCGTGGAAAGATAGTCGTCCGAGTTGATTTCATACTCGGCCGACACGATCAGATGCTCGCGGTTCTGCGGCTCGAGCGGATGGCCGCTCAGTTGCACGATGCCGCCGGGCCAGATGGCGCGCGCGGTCGCGCGTGCGCTCACGAAGGCGTTGCTCGCCTGATGCGCCTCGACGTGCGCGCGCGCCAGGCGCTCGGCATCTTCGTGCTGCGTATAGCCCGGCGCGTGCTCCTGCATGACGTAGACGGCCGGGTCGAACGGCTTGCTGCGCAGCGCGCGTGCAACGAGCCCTTGTTGCGCCGATTGCGACGGTTTCTCGAAGTCGTAGTCGTTGATTTCGACGATGCCTGTCGCGACTTCGCCGCCCGCGCACCACGCATAGACCCACTCGTGCTCGTGCGGTGCGCTCGGCTGCGGGCGAAACGGCAGCGCGTCGCAATGCGGCGTCGCGCGGTGCACTTGAGCCGAATCCGCGAGAATCAGCCGGTGCTTGCCGCCCTGATGCTCGATGAAGTAATAGATGCCTTCGCGCTCGGCGAGCCGGCTCACGAAATCGAAATCGGTCTCGCGATGCTGCGCGCAGTGTTCGAGAGGCGGATACGTTGCCGAACATTTATTCTCGAAGTCGATGTGATAGTCGGCCAGTACCTTTCCGATGATCGCGGGCACGCTCATCTGATGAAAGAAGCGGCAGTGCGATGCGCGTGTGAGCAGCCACAGGCGCGGGCGGACCGTCGCGCGATACATCGCCGGCCGGTTGAGCTCTTTGCTCGCGGGCCGCGCCAGTTCGAACGCGGTGACGATGCCGTTGTACTCACGCACGCCGCCTGCCGGAATCGTCAGCGACAACGAGAAATCGCTGCCGAGCATCTTCGCGATATCGAGGTTCGACTGATCGGCGAGCAATTCCAGATCCCAGTGCGCGAGCTGAGCGAGCGCTTCCTGCCCGCGCATCCGCTCGCCGGCTCCGAGCGCGCGGGCTGGCGGGCCGCCGACGCCGCCCTGCTCCGCGACGCCGTCTGGGCCGTCTGCCCACCTGCGCCGGACGCGTCGCTCGACGCGCTGTTCGGCGTCGACGCCGTCCTCGACCCACTCGGCGCCCGCCTCCTCGCCTGC
>JBQCDS010000525.1:0-2820 GCA_051961035.1 Trinickia sp.
CGCATCGCGCGATGCGTGGATGCACGAAGTCGTCGCGCAAGAGCCCGACACCTGCGAACCGGAGTGGCTGAGCGCCGAGCATCCGCTTTTCGTGCTGTACACGTCCGGCTCCACGGGCAAGCCCAAGGGAGTGCAGCACAGCACGGGCGGATATCTTTTGTGGGCCGCGCAAACAATCAAATGGACGTTCGACTGGAAGCCGTCGGACATTTTCTGGTGCACCGCCGACATCGGCTGGGTGACGGGTCACACTTACATCACCTACGGGCCGCTTGCGCTCGGCGCGACGCAAGTCATGTTCGAAGGCGTGCCGACGTACCCGGATGGCGGCCGCTTCTGGAGCATGATCGAGAAGCACAAGGTCAGCGTCTTCTATACGGCGCCGACGGCCATCCGTTCGTTGATCAAAATCGCCGAAGCCGATGCGAAGGTGCATCCCGCGCGCTATGACTTGTCGAGCCTGCGCATTCTCGGCACGGTCGGCGAGCCGATCAACCCCGAAGCTTGGATCTGGTATTACGAGCAAGTGGGCGGCAAGCGTTGCCCGGTGATCGATACCTGGTGGCAGACGGAAACGGGCGGTCACATGATCGCGCCGATGCCGGGTGCGACACCGCTCGTGCCGGGCTCGTGCACGTTGCCGCTGCCGGGCATCATGGCCGCGATCGTCGATGAAACGGGACAAGACGTGCCGAACGGGCAGGGCGGTATTCTCGTCGTGAAGCGGCCTTGGCCTGCCATGCTGCGTACGGTGTGGGGCGACCCCGAGCGGTTCAAGAAGAGCTACTTCCCGGCCGAGTTGGGCGGCAAGCTCTACCTGGCCGGCGACGGCTCGGTGCGCGACAAGGAGACGGGCTACTTCACGATCATGGGTCGCATCGACGACGTCCTGAACGTTTCGGGCCACCGGCTCGGGACGATGGAGATCGAGTCGGCGCTCGTAGCCAATCCGATCGTTGCCGAAGCGGCTGTCGTGGGCCGTCCTGACGACACGACGGGCGAAGCCGTGGTCGCTTTCGTCGTGCTGAAGCGGCCGCGCCCGGAAGGCGAGGAGGCGATCAAGCTCGCCAATGAGCTGCGTACGTGGGTAGGCAAGGAAATCGGGCCGATCGCGAAGCCGAAGGATGTGCGCTTCGGCGATAACTTGCCGAAGACGCGTTCGGGCAAGATCATGCGGCGTTTGCTGCGCTCGCTCGCGAAGGGTGAGGAGATCACGCAAGACGTCTCCACGCTCGAAAATCCCGCGATCCTGGAACAGCTCGCTAAGGCGCGCTAAGGCGCGTCAGGCAAGAGGAACACCGTTGTGCCTGCTCGCGAGCAGGTGCAACGGTGCGATAGGCGGATCGGTCTCACCGTTTCGGGGCAGCTTGCAAAGGACAGCGCGGACAATCCCGATTGCCGCTACCTTTCCTTTTTGATACATAGGCGCATGGCCGCGCCCCGTCCTTTCGATCCCAACGCTCAACGTTCGCTGGAACCGCCACCGGTTTCGCCAGCGATGGTGCTCGCGCACCGTCGCTATTGGCGCTTCAATGTCACGTTGATCAGCGTATTGATGCTGATCGGATTTGGCTTTTCGTTTGTCGTGCCGCTGTATGCGCGGGCCTTATTGAACGTGCGCATCGCCGGGTTCCGGCTGCCGTTCTATATCGGCGCGCAAGGGGCGATCATCGTCTACCTCTTGCTGATTGCCGTGTATATCGTCGCGATGACGCGTGCGGATCGCCGTTTGCGGCAGGCTGCGGCGACCGATGCAGCCGATGCAAGCGATGTGACCGATGCAGCCGACGCGGCCGGCTCCGCCGACGATGCGGCGCGCGAGGCTGCGCGATGACGCTCGTGAGCCGGCTCGTTCGCGCGTACGTGCTCTATACGCTCGGCTTCTTTCTGTTCATCTATACGATGTGGCGAGTGGAGCGCGTGATCGGCCCCGGCGTTTGGGTCGGTTATGTCTTCTTGTTCGTGCCGATCGCCGTTTATGCCGTGATCGGCTTGCTGTCGCGCACATCGGATCTCGTCGAGTACTACGTGGCGGGGCGGCGTGTGCCGGCCGCGTTCAATGGAATGGCGACGGCTGCCGATTGGTTATCGGCGGCTTCGTTTATCGGGTTGGCCGGGTCGCTCTACGCAACGGGCTACGACGGGCTCGCTTATTTGATGGGCTGGACGGGCGGCTACTGCCTCGTGGCGTTCTTGCTCGCGCCGTATGTGCGCAAGCTCGCGCGCTACACGATTCCTGATTTTCTCGGCACGCGCTATTCGAGCAACGTGGTGCGTGGCATTGCGGCGATGGCCGCGATACTGTGTTCGTTCGTCTATCTCGTCGCGCAGATTCAGGGCATCGGCCTGATCGCATCGCGCTTCATCGGCATCGAGTTTTCTATCGGCATCTTCTGCGGGCTCGCGGGCATTCTCGTGTGCTCGTTTCTCGGCGGCATGCGCGCGGTCACATGGACGCAGGTTGCGCAATACATCATTCTGATCAGCGCGATGCTGATTCCCGTGTCGATGATCGCGCACCGCGAAGGCCTCGGCTGGTTTCCGCAATTCAACTACGGGCGCGTGATGGAGCGCGTCGAGGCGCTCGAGCGCGCGGTCGCCATCTCGCCGGACGAAGCGCACGTGCGCGCCGATTACCAGCGTCAGGCCGTGCAGATGCAGCAGCGCATCGATGCGCTGCCGCAGTCGTTCCACGCCGAACATGCGCGCCTCGTCGCCGAGATCGCGGAACTGCGGCGGCACAATGGGCCGCTGCGTGTGATCAACGAGCGTGAACGCGAGCTCGCCGCCTTCCCGCGCGATGCCGCCGACGCGCAGGTC